>SYFT01000054.1 GCA_005799825.1 Acidobacteriota bacterium
CGCGCTCAGCGCAGTCTGAGTCGATGGGCGTTCTCGCGCGACCTATGCGTCACCGTGCGCGATTCACTCGTGTGGCTGCTTGTGGCCCCAATCCTTCTGTCGGCCGCGCAAGTGGTGTTGCTGCTCGCTGGCCGAGGGCCTCTGGCATGGCCCGTCATGGCGTGGGTGCTGCTCGCAGTCGCCGGCCCGGTCGCCTATGTGGCCGTCCGCATGGCATCGCTTGCGAAGGGGCGGCGTCTCAATCGTCGCGCGTGCCTCGGCGCGTATGACCTCCAACTCAGCAGCAACGATCGGCTGGTGACGGCCGATGAATTTCTCGCCGCCGGCGCATCCGACCACTTCCGGCAGGCGGCGATTGACGATGCGGCGGAGCACGTTGCTCGGGCGAGCGCCACGACGCTCGAAGAAAGGGCCTTGCAGAAGTGGGCCATCTCGCGGCGCAGCTGGGCGGCCGCCTTCGCTGCCGCAGCCCTCATCGTTGGCGCGTTGTGGCTTGGGAATGTCGCGTCTGACATCCGGAATGCACCAGACGCTGAGACTGTGTTGGCCACCGCCGACCTGCAGACGGTGCCGGCGCGGGTGGCTGCGGCATTGCTCGACCTCCGACCCAATCCACCGAGGCCCGATCGCCCAGAAGCCGCCGAGGCGGTGCAGGCGAACCCCGCACAGCTCTCGGCTTACGCGTCGCCGAAGACGCCGAGGACGGATCAGGATGCCGATGGCCAGTCGCACGCCGGCGGCCAGGCGAGCAGCAAATCGGCGAGCCAGGCGATGAGCAGCAGCGGCACCCCGTCCAACCAGCAGACACCGTCGCAGCCGCTCGAAGAAGATCCGCCACAACCGCAGGACGCGGCCGCCGCAGCGCAGGCGAAAAAGACCGACGGCAAGAAGGGTCAGCAGCAGGCGTCGTCTGCCACATCAGGACAGGGCCAGTCCAAGTCATCCAGCAGCGATTCAAACTCCATCCCCGCCACAGACCAGCCCGATCGCGCCGGCGCGAATAAAGACGATGGGAAGGATGAAGAGGGGATGCAGGACGAACAAGAGGAAGAGAAGACAAGCGGCGTTGAGCGGCCGTCATTGCGCCGCAACAAGCCGCCCGTGGATCGCAACCTCTCGAATCGCCCGGCGACGGACCAGGCGGGCCCCAACGCCAACGGGCGCAGCGGACCGGGTGGTCGCAAAAAGACGCGCGGCGTGCCCGCAATGATCCTGGGTGTGCCCACGCCCGACCGCATCCAGGGCATGACCAACCCGGGCCGTTCGAAGGTCACGCAGGAGAACTCGACGCCGAAGGAAGAGCCGCAGTCTGCCCTGACGGCCGAGGAACGTACTGCGCGCGAGCATCCCTTCGGTTACATTGAGCATCCGGTGCTGCGGCCATGGATGCAGACCCTGGTCGAGAAATATTTCCTGCAGCTTCGCGGGAAGGCTGAGCTTCCCCCAATCAGAAAAGAGTGACGTGATGACAACCACAACAGGCGCGGCCGAAGCGCGTGAAGCGGCGGCGCGGTTTCGCACGGTGTATGCCGATATCAAGCGCCGCGTGCACCAGATGATGGTGGGCCAGGACGAGATCGTGGATGGCGTCATGACCGCGCTGCTGGCTGGGGGTCATGTGCTGCTCGAGGGTGTGCCGGGGTTGGGCAAGACCATGCTCGTCCGGTGCCTCAGTTCGGCGATTGAAACCAAGTTCTCGCGTATCCAGTTCACGCCCGACATGATGCCCGCCGACATCCAGGGCACCTGGGTGTTGATGGAGAACGACCAGGGGCGCCACGACCTCCGGTTCCAGGAAGGTCCGCTCATCGCGAACCTGGTGCTGGCCGACGAGATCAACCGTGCCACGCCCAAGACTCAGTCGGCGTTGCTCGAAGCGATGCAGGAGCGTCAGGTCACCGTCGGCAAGCGCACGATCAAGCTGGACGAGCCCTTCTGCGTGCTCGCGCCCCAGAACCCGGTGGAGCAGGAAGGCACGTATCCTCTGCCCGAAGCGCAACTCGACCGTTTCCTTTTGAAACTCGTCGTCGGTTACCCGAAGGAAGAGGATTACAGCGCCATCCTCGACCGGACGATTGGCGATCACGAAGTGACGATTGAGCCGGTGACCAATGCCGCCGAAATCGTGCGACTGCGGCATATCGTGCGCGCGGTGCCGGTGCCGGCGCATGCGCAGCAGTACGCCATTCAGGTGGTGATGGCCACACAGCCGGGGAGCCCGTACGCGCCCAAGAAGGTGAACGAGTACGTGGCACTCGGATCGAGTCCGCGCGGTGCCCAGTCGCTGTTGCTGGCGGCCAAGGTGCGGGCGCTGGTCAACGGGCGGTTTGCCGTCAGCATTGACGACATCAAACATCTGGCGCTGCCGGTGCTGCGTCACCGGTTGCTGATCAACTTCCACGGGCAATCCGATCGCGTGACTGACGCGGACATCGTGGCGGCGGTGCTGGCCGCTGTCAGAGAGCCGCTCGACGTTGCTTCATGAGCGCGGCCCCGATTCCGTTCGACAAACTGTTTGACCCGGGTTTCCTCGCCTCGCTCTCCCACCTGAGCATCACCGTGCAGCGGGTGTCGGCGGGGGGCCGGTTCGGAGATCGTCTATCGAAGGATCTGGGCGCCGGTATCGAATTTCGTGACTATCGCGGGTATTCCCCGGGCGACGATCCGCGGGCGATCGACTGGAACATCTACCGGCGGCTGGGCAAGGTGTTCCTGCGGCTGTATGAAGAGCAGCAGGACCTGCCGCTCTATCTCATGCCCGACGTGTCGACCAGCATGTTTCACGAGCCGGAACCGCGCGCGCTGACGGCGCTGCGCACCGCACTCGCGCTGGCGACCATCAGCCTGTCGCATCACGATTCGACGGCGCTGTTTCCGTTCGCGGAAAAAATGGAAATGCGCGTGAAGTCCATGTCCGGCAAGGCCAGCACCATGGCGTTTGCCGAGCACCTGGCGCGGCTGTCGCCGCCGGCCGAGGCGGGCACGAATCTGTCGGCCGCGCTGCGCAGGCTGGCCGACATGAACCTGCGGCGCGGCCTGCTTGTGGTGATCAGTGATTTTTTTGATCCCGCCGGACTTGATGCGGTGCGTGACGCGCTCAGGAGCATCCGGCACCGGATGTTGTTCGTCCAGCTGGTCCGCCCCTCGGATGGGCAGCCCGATCTCGACGGAGACCTGAGGTTGGTGGATTGCGAAACCGGTGAGGCCGCGGAAATTACCATCACGCCCCATGTGCTGGAGCGGTATCGCGAAGCGTACGCGCAATTTAATTCCGACCTCGCGGCGCTTGTGAAGTATCACCACGGCGGGTTGCTGCGTCTTGACGTCGAAGAAGACCTGGTCACGCAGCTCAATACACTGTTTGCCGCAGGAAGCTTCGTGGTATGACCTTCGCGAATCTGTCTGCGCTCGGTGTGGCGGCGGGCCTGGCCGGCTTGGCAGCGGCCCTGTTCGTGCTGCAGCAACTTCGCACCCGCTATCGCGACCAGACCGTCGTCACGACCTTGTTCTGGAAGCAGGTGGTGCACGAGGCGCCGGTCAGGAAACTGCGCGACCGGTTTCGGCACCCTCTCGCGTACGCCCTGGTGCTGGCGATCTGCTCGCTGCTGTGGCTCGCCGTGGCCGAGCCGCAACTGGGGCGTCGGCCGGATCAGACATTCCACATTCTGGTACTCGACGGATCGGCTGGCATGGCCGCCGGAGACCGGTTCGCGACGGCCGTGGACGCGCTTGAGCGGCAGGTCGCCCGTCTGCCCAGCGACCGGCGTCAGGTGATTTGGAGCGGAGCCGACATTCGGCCGTTGCTCAGCCCGGGTGAACATGCGCTCCTCTTGCGCGCGCGCCTGGCCCGGCTGGCGCCGCAAGCCGCGCCGGCATCGCTTGAGCGACTGCTGCGGCAGCTCAGTGCGACATCGGCCGATGGCGGCAGCAATGCGCCAACGTCGGTCCTGGTGTTTGGGGACGCGCCGGTTCGAACACAGGTGCTTGATCAGGTGCCCGCCTCGATGACGGTGAAGAGGGCGACAGCGTCGGCGCCGCTTGCGGGCAATAGCGGCATTACGGCGCTTGGGGTGTCTGATGCCGCCTCGGGCGCGTGGGACAAGGTGGACGTCTTCGTGCAGGTGCAAGGCACCGGCGATCGTCGCGCGGCACCGGTGGTGACGGCCGCGAATACGCCAAGTGTCCAGATCGAAGTCAACGGACAGGCGGTGCCCGGCAACGCGATTGCGCGTGTGGGCCAGGGCTACGTTGTGGCGGATGTGCCTGCGGCAGGCGGCCTCCTGACCGTGCGTGTTGTCGAAGACCGATCAGACGCCGACAGCCTGCCGCTCGACAACGTGGCCAGCGTGCGACTGCCCACCAAGCCCATTCTCAACGTGCAGCTCTCTGCGTCATTGCAGGCCGTGCTCAGGCCGCTGCTTGCGGCGGACGCCGGCGTGACGCTCGTGACGGGGCAGGCCGATGTGGTCATCCGGCGGAAGGGCGAGTCCGTGGGCGGCACCGCGCCCGCGCTTGAGTTCGTGCCCGCGGCGGCGCAGAGCCAGGCATTCCTGTTGACACACCCGGACTCGCTCGATTCGAGTGCGGTGTTCACCAACGCGGTTGCCGACATCGGGCTGCAGCAAATCGACGCGATGAGTCTGGCGCGATCATCGGGTCGGCCGATCGAAGTGTCGATCGCATCCGGCAACGAGTGGCGATTCTCAGTCTGGGAGGAACTGCTCGCGGAAGAGTTCGACTTCACGCGGTCTCGCGCGTTCCCGCTGTTTGTGGCCAACGCCGTGCGCTGGCTTGCCGACACGGAAAGTTGGCATCCGTATGTCGCTGCCGGCCGGCCGCTCATTGCGTCTTCCGCAGGACGAGGGCCGGAAATACTCAATGCCGGCGGGCGCGTGCTGGATCCCGTCGGTGTTAGGTTCGTTCCCGTCGCCGCGGGGGATCTGAAGGTCAATGGACGCGCGGCGCCGCTGTCGGTCTCGCTACTGGACGCTGATGTGACGACTGGTGCACGCGACGAGTCGCTCGAGATGGCGACGTTGGCGCCGGTCGATCTCACGCCGGCGACCGGACTGGTCACGGCTCTCTTGATCCTCGCGCTGCTGCTCCTCGCCGCCGAGTGGTACTTCTTCCAGATGGGCCGGATGCCGTAGTGACGCCATGATGGTGAGCTTCCTGTATCCGTGGTTTCTCCTGCTGGCGCCTGCCATCGCGCTGCTGTGGTTCCTGCCGCGCCGCCGCCGAGGCCGCGATCGCACCCAGCGGATCTTGCGCACGTGCGTGTTGCTTCTGGTCGTGCTTGCCCTGGCTCGGCCAGTGTTGCTGACTTCCGACTCTGCGACCTACCAGGTCTTTGTGGTGGATGAGTCAAAGAGCCTGAACTCCGCACGGAAAATTCGGCAACGTGAGGCTGTGGCGCAGCTCCGGAGTGAATTCACCGCCTCGACCTCGTCTCTGGTCGTCATAGGGGCGGGCTTCGAGAACCGCACCGGGTTCAGCGCAGTCACGGAAATTCGCGACGCCCACAGCGGGTCGCCCCTGGGTGCGGCGATCGGGGCGGCCGCGCGACAGATACCGGATGGTGCCCGCGGGGTCATACATCTGTTTACCGATGGCCTGGCCACCGACCGCAGGTGGGCCCCCGAGGTGCAGCAGATCATCGACCG
Source organism: Acidobacteriota bacterium (assembly GCA_005799825.1). Taxonomy (GTDB): domain Bacteria; phylum Acidobacteriota; class Vicinamibacteria; order Vicinamibacterales; family SCN-69-37; genus SYFT01. The sequence goes on from SYFT01000054.1 coordinate 5,664, forward strand.
CGGCATCACGTTGCACACCTACGACCTCGGTTACGACCCGGCCGATGTTTACCCAGCCGGGCTCACGGCCAGGGGGCTGTTGCGTGTGGGGCAGACGGCCCATGTCGCAGTGAGTGTGGCAGGCACGGGCACCGGGTTGCGTGTGCGTCTTGTCGGTGCCGGCGGTGAAGAGATCGCGGTCTCTGCGCCGTTTGACAGCGACGAACACGCCACCGTGCCGCTCACATTCGAGCCGAAGTCAGCCGGCTTCCTCACGGTGGCTGCGCAAGTGCTCGCTCGCGTCGATGACCGTGAAGCCGGTGGCCAGGATTCGAATGCCGGGAACAACGAGTTCCGCGGAACACTGGCCGTTCAGGATCCCCTCCGCGTGTTTTACCTCGGTGATCGGGTCCGGGGTGCGGCTTCGAGGATGGGTGGCTTGCTCGGTCGCGGGTTCGACGTGGCCGATGGAAGTACGCAGGCGCTGTCACCGAATATCAACTTGTCCTCGTACGACATGGTGCTGCTCGACGATCGGCCGGCCAGCCTGGTGCCGGAACCCTTTCAGCAGCACCTTGCCGATGCGGTGGCGCACCAGGGGCTAGGGCTGGTGTTTTCGGGCGGCAAGTCCGCATTCGGCACAGGTGGCTACGAGGGCACGCCGGTGGCGACGATTTCGCCTGTGGAGTTTGTGCAACGCACCGAGAAGCGCGACCCCAGCACTGCGTTGGCGATCATCATCGACACGTCGGGTTCCATGACCGGCACGCGCCTCGAGTTGGCGAAGCAGGTGGCCCGGCTTGCCGTCAGGCGCCTCAAGGCGCACGACCGCATCGGCATTGTCGAGTTCTACGGCAACAAGCACTGGGCGGTGCCGCTGCAGTCTGCGGCCAACAAGATCACGATCGACCGGGCGATTGGTCGCATGCAGGCGATTGGCGGCACGGTGCTGCGTCCCGGTCTTGAAGAGGCGTACTACGGGCTCAAGAACGTTGACACGCGCTACAAGCACATCCTCGTCATCACGGATGCCGGCGTCGAGACGTCCGACTACGAGTCCATCATCCGGCAACTCACGAAGGACGGCATCAACCTCTCGACGGTGCTGGTGGGCGCGCAGGCGCACAATCAGTTGCTCATTGACCTCGCGTCGTGGGGCAAGGGACGTTTCTACTCGGCGATCGATCGGTACAGCCTGCCGGAAGTCATCCTGAAGCAGCCATCCACAATGAAGCTTCCGGCCTACAAGACCGGTGCGTTCGGCGTGCAGAGTCGCGGTGGCGAAGGCTGGTGGAGTGATATCGACCGCCGCGCGATGCCCGCACTCAACGGCTACGTCGAAACCACGATGCGCGACGGCGCCGACGCCCTCATGGAAGTGGCAGGAAGCGGCGACCCCGTGCTGGCGACGTGGCGCTACGGGCTTGGGCGCGTCACGGCCATGATGACCGAGCCCGTTGGTGAGGGCACCACGGGCTGGGCGCGGTGGCGAGACTATGGTCGCATGATGGCGCGCATCGTCTCGCGCACGGCCGATGACTCGCGGCTGTTCGACTACGAGGTCCAGCGAATCGATCACGAGGTAGAGGTCACGGCACGGCGAACCAGTCGCGACTCCGCGCTGTATCCCGAAGCGGCTGTGCTCGACACCGAAGGCCGGCAGGCCGGTGTCGTCAACTTTCGTGAACTGGCACCTGGCCACTTCTCCGGCCGCCTCGCGGTGGACCCGGCTGAGGCCGTGCGGCTGCTGGCCTCTGCGCATCACGTGAGCGGGGTACAGGCGGGCCAGCAACCAACCCGGCTCATTTCGCCAGCCCTTGATGATGTAGCTGGCGAACAGCAGGTTGATCCCGTGAAGGGGCTTGATCTGGAAGCGCTCGCGGCGGCCACGGGGGGTGCGTATACCGACCCCGAGCTGCTCACGGCCGGTACATTCACGAGCACTAGCGCGCCTGGTCCCACGCAGGATGCCAGCGCGTCACTCTCGGCAGTCCGGTTGTGGCCGGTGCTGCTGTTGTTGGGGCTGCTGCTGTATCTTGCTGAAATTACCTATCGTCGCTGGCCGTCTGCCGCCACATCATTCCAGTGAACCCATGCACATGATCGTCGTCGCGTCTTTGTTCGCCGGCCTGCTGGGCGTAGTTCCCCAGCAGGCGCGGTCGATCGCCGTGCCTGCACGCATCGAGCCGCGGGTGGTTGAGCGGCTGTACAGCGAGGCCATTATCAGGGATGGATCCATCGACTCGCTGGTCGGCCAACTGGGTGCGATCTGTGCGGATGCCGCACGGCCGAAGCGGTCGCGGGCGAACGCGTGCCTGCTGCGCAGCCACCTCGAGTGGCGGCATGGGCGGATGGCGCCGGCCATGGCGGCGGCCGATGCCGGGCTGGCCGTCGATCCGTACGACGACATGGTGTTCCACAAGGCACGGCTGTTCGATGCGTCGGGCAAGATGGACGAAACACGCGAGTGGTACGAGAAGGCGCTGACCCTGACCACCAACCCGCAGTTGAAGGAAACCATTCGCCTTCGTCTGACTTTTACCGAAGTCATTGCAAAGAACGTGCAGGGCCTGGTGGCGCTGGCGAAGGCGAGTCCGCGCGACTTCAGGAATCGCGCGGCGATCGCGCTCGCCATCCTCGACTTCGACAAAGAGGCGGCGGACCTGTACCAGGTCTTCGGCGACGGCACCGATCGGTTTCGCCACCACATCCGGGTGGCGCAGTGGGCGATACAGGCTCGCGATGCGGCTAAGGCCCAGTCCGAAAGCTGGCAGGCCGTACACACCGCGACCCTTGACCGCGATCGCAACTACGGGCTGAGTCTGCTCGTGGAAGCCCACACGTTGGACAAATCCCTCGACAAACTCCTGGACCGGTTTGCGCAGCAGCCCACACTGTCCCCGGAAGCCCAGGGCGTGCGGATCGATTTGTTGCGCCAGACAGGGCAGTACGAAAAAGCCATCGAACTCTTCAAGAGCGCGAATGGCCAGCAGCTCGGTCCTGAGATGCGCCGTGAGTTGTTGCGGATGTACCGCGACGCCGGGCAGGACGCCGCCATGGTGGCCGAGTATCGCCGCCTCATTGCGAGTGAGCCGGCGCTCACCGACTGGGTGGAAGGCCTCAGCCAGTACTACCTTGAGCAAGGCGACCAGCAAGGTGCGCGCGCGCTGTGGACGGACTTTCTCGGCCGCAACAGCGCGGTCGCCACGTTGCTCATCGGCAGCGATTCGATGACGGACTTCGGGCTGCACGATCTGGCGGTCGCCGCCACCGAAAAAGCTCTTGCCAACAGTCCGGGCATCGAAGATGCCGCGCAGGTCCGCCTCGCGCAGTTCGAACTGCATCGCCAGCGCGGCGCCAACGCAGAGGCCGAGGCCGCACTGGCCGCGCTCGACGCGCTGCTGCCCGCCGGGTCGCCGTTCAGGACGGAGCTCGCGGATGGCTACGAGCGCATCCAGAAACCGCAACTCGCCGCCACCACGCTTGAGCGCCTCTCGGCCAGCAAGGGCGGCCTGAGCGTCGACGAACGCATGCGCCTGGCCTGGCTCTTCGATTCAACCGGCAGGCGAGACGATGCGTTGATGATGTGGCGGGAGTTGTGGAACAGCGAGAGCCTGGCGGCACGGCGCAAATTGGTGGAAGAACGGTTGCTGATGCTGGCGGCGGAGTTGGGTACGCTCGGTGCACTCGCGGTGGACCTGGAAGAAAGACTCGCAAATGGCACGGCGGTTCCGCGCGACGTCAGCCTGCTCGTGAGCATCTACACGAAGGTGGGCGACTCAGTCTCGGCTATCGAGGTGGTGACCAGCGCGGCTGCGCAGAAGGGCAATGCGAAGACTGAAGTCGAGAGTCTGAAAGAGCAGGCGCAGATCTACCTGGCGCTCGCCGAGTACCCCGACTTCAAGCGTGTGACGCGACGTTTAATGGAGGTCGATCCCGACCGAAAGGTGGACTATCTCCAGTCATTGTTGCTCAACCAGATTGAGGCAGGCGCTGACGGTGTTCAGGATGGCCAGGACGGCACCGTTCAATTGCGCGAGTGGCTGGGCCAACTTAGGAAAGTCGGCGGCGCTGCCGTGGGCGCTGAGTTCGAGGCTGGAGTGCTTGAGATGGCCGGGTTCCGTGATCAGGCACTGGAATCGTATCGACGAGCGCTGGCGCAGCACCCGGAACGCGCCGATGACCATCTGCTGCTGGCAGACCTGCTGCGTCAGGCCGGCCGTCAGGCCGAGGCGGTGACGAGCCTGCAGTACGTCACCGAAACGGCCGAGAGCGACGAGCTGTTTCTGGTGGCCATTGACGGCATCACGAACATGCGCGCCGGCGAGGCCACGATCAGGTGGGCGCAGCGGCGCGCGCTCGAGCGCCTCACCTCGCGTGATGACAAGTTGTATCTCTACGAGATGCTGGCCGAGTTGGCCGAAGAGACCAAAGACGCCAAGGCCTATATCGCGACGCTTGAAACGTCGCTGGCGCACGCCGACAGCCGCCGCTCGCATGTCCTGCGCGAACTGCTGTCCGCGACGGCCGAGGTGACCACGTACGAAGCCAGTCTTCGCCTGGCCACTCCGGAGGCCGCGCTCAACGCGGCGTACGCCAGGCGCCTGATTGCCTTGGGTGAAGAGTTACCGCCCGATGTGTACGTCGATCTGGGTCGCACGTTCATCAAGATGAACGATCCCGCCGCCGCGAGGCGGGCGTTTGACCTCGCCGTGGATCGTACCGGCCGGACATCAGTGGTTGTGGACGCTGCCAAGCTGTTCGAGCGGGGCGGATTCGACCGCGAGGCCATCAGGGAATTCGAGCGTGCGCTGGTGGCCAACAGCGGCGACCTTGAAACGATGGTGAGGCTGGCGCGTTTGCGTGAGCGCGCTGGCTCTGTGGACACCGCCAACGAACTGTACCTGCGCGCCCTGCTCGGCGTGGTTGGTCGTCAGAATCGTAAGATCGAAGGGATCGGTGCAGCCCCACCTCTCGATACCCAGGTGACGTTTGAGTACAAGCGGTACTACCAGATGCTGCTGAGCGGGTTTCTCTCAACCCTCCCGGCCCCGACGGCGCCAGCTGGCGCCACCGCCGCGCGCCTTGCGCCGGTTGAAGCGGCGTTCGATCAGGAATTGCGCCAGGTCACCGTGTCGTCCAGCTCGCCCTCGCAGTTGGCGCGCTACCCGCGACTCGCCGTCTATACCCAGACCCTGCGCGCATTGGCGTATGGCGCGGGTGTGCCGGCCGTGTCCGCGCGCGCCGATGCGGCGTTGCACCGGCAGTTCGGCGCGGATCCGGGTGTGGCGGCGCAGGCCGCGCAGGAGCGGGAGCGTTGGGGCTATTCGACGCCCGAAGCGGCGCCCGCGGATCGACCGAACGACAGCGGAGATTACCTGCGGGAGGTGGGCGTCGCGCTGAGCGCGGGCGACCAGGACGCCGCACTCACGGTCTATCGCCAGTGGGCCCGGTTCGCGGGCTCACCCAAGCCACCGTATTTCATCGGCACGATCGAGCTGCCGGATCGGTCGCCGGGCATTCCAGAAGTGGCCACCCACGCGTGGCAGCGTCTCGACGAGCGCCACTTCGGCAGTCTCGCGCAGCACCTCCAGGGTATCGTCGCCGATGACGACACGTACGCAGAAAAACTGGTGCTCGACTTGATCTACCAGTACGAAGTGCCGGAAGTGCCCATTCTCACTCGCGTCGAGCGGGCACTTGGGCAACCGCTGATCGCCGAGGAACGGTTGTGGCGGCTGGTCACCCAGCGCAAGGACTGGAGCCTACTGAACGTAGCCTACGTCATCAGCCACCTCTCTCCGGATCGGCAGATCGACTTTATCGACCGGTATGCCAAGGCATCAGAACTCAATTGGCTGACGTTGCTCAAATCCTGGGGCATCATGCTGCAGAAGCCTCTGGACGGCCCTCGTGCGGTCCGCTTCATAACCGTGGTGAAGGCCGCGCTCGTGGGCAGCCTCAAACGAGGCAACGGTATCGCACTGTTACCCAATTTCATGATCTATGCGTTCACGACCGGGATTGCCCCGGCTAACGCGCCACTCGTCGAGGAGTTGGAACAGTTCCTCGCTGAAAAGCATCCCCAGGTGTTTAAGGTGGGCTACTGGAAGGCGTCGCTCCTGCGCGATCTGGGCCGTGACCCGGAAGCCGTTGGTGCGTTCGTGGACGCCGCGCTGCAGATGTATGTTCCGCAGCCACTGCTGGGCACCGCCATACAACAGGGCGCTCCGAGTCCGTACGCCTTCGCCAGCTTCGTCAGTGCGTTCGCGCCATTCCTGTTGCCGAAGTACCGAGGCGAAGTGCTGGCGCTACTTGAGCAGAAAGAGTCAGCGCCGGCGGGGCTCACGGACGCACTCATCGGTCTGCGTATAGAGTTGAGCCGGTTCGACCCCACGGGTGACTCGCGACAGCTCATGGCGGCCCTGCAGGGGCTGTCCGATCGTCATCCAAAAAACGAGGAAGTGCGCAACCTGCTGCATCCGCTGTACGACCAGTGGGGGAACACGAACAAGGCGATCGAGGTGCTGACCGAGTTGACGCGCCTCAAGCCCGACAATCGTGAGTATCGCTACAAATTGATTTTGTTGTGGCAGAAGCTCGATTACCCTGAAAACGTGGTCAGGATCGCTGGCGCGCAGACGGTGGCTGAGCTGGCGCCGCCGGTGGTGCGCAACTACTACATGGAGTCGGTCACCGGGGGGCCAGCCGTGCGTTTCCCGACCCTGAAGCGCGCGCACGATCAGATCAAGGCGTTGGCGACCGGTGGTGATCCGAAAGACGCGGCCAAGGGGTTGCGCACGCTACTGCAGACGCTGCCGCCCTCCGGCATGTCGATCAACGAGTTTGCCCAGACGCGCGACCAGGCCGACCCGTATCTGTACATCCGCGATTTTCTCATGCTCGACGGCGAGCCGCCGCCAAAGACCGCGGACGCGCCGGAAACGGCAGCCCCCGCAGCCCCGGTTGCGGCTCGGGGCATGGTCGCCTTGCGGACGTTCGCCCCGGCCGGCACGGCGTCCACGGCCAGCCCTGCGCTCAACACGTACAACCGCCTGATGAAGTCGCTTGAACTGACCACCGCAGAGGTGGCGCCACGGGCGGCCAGACTCACGGAAGTCGTGGGGCGATCCGCGTTTGGCATCGCCGAGCTCGAGGCGTTCCTCAGCAATCTGCGGGCTTCGGATATCGACGCACAGTACATCTTCATCAACATGCTGGTGGACGCCTATGTCAGCGGTGGTCATGCCGATGACGAACTGCGGCGGCGGTCAGCCGCAGCGGCGTCGGGGCAGATGGGCCAGAAGGACGCGACGATCTGGCTTGGTCTCGCGGCGAGTCAGTCGGGGGAGGGCGCGAAGATTCTGCTGAAGGATGCTGTGGCAAGCGGCCTGGTGGGTCGCACCCAGAGCGCGTTGTCACGGATGTTCCTGGCGCGCCTGTATGCAGCTGCGGGTCAGCCGGACAATGCGCTGAAGGCCTACGTGAGTGTCGCCACAGCGGTGCTCGCAGGCGCGGCCAGCAACGTGCAGCCGAACCTGATGCAGACCGATGCCTACGGCCGCGACAACGGACTGATGCTCTTTACCGGCTTCGGGTTGTTTGACGAGGCGCGATCCCGACTCGACGCCGCCGGCTTGGACGCGCTCGTCGCCGAGATGCTGGCGCTGAGCCGGCCACCGATTGGCCCCGTGGTGCAACAGATGTACGCACGCTTCGTGAATGTGCTTTACGTGCGCGCGGTAGGGGCGGGCCTGAGCCTGCCATCGCTGCAGAAGGAAGCCGCGGTCCTGCAGGTGACCTCAGCCTGGCCCAGGGCCGAGGTGCTCCAGGCGTCGTTCGTGCGTGCGCACCTGGGGTCGCTCGATGAAGCCCTGCGGCTGCTGCTGACAACCCTGAGCCGCGACTTTGAGACGCGCGACATGATGACGAGCGAGAAATCAAACGCCCAGTTTGCCTGGCGGCAGTACCAGGTCGCCCTGGGACTTGCCGGCGACGTGCAGTTACTGGGGCCTTTCGGCATCAGTGGGGCTGGTGTGGAGCAGCTCAAGCCCCTCTTTCCGATCAAGAGCGATGCGTGGCCGGGTGCCGGCGCCTGGGTCGCCGGCGTCGCGCGCGCGCTGCCGTTGTGGCTCGAGCAGGGGGCCGCCAACCCGGATGCGGGCATTCAAGCCTTGTCGCTCGTGGCCCTGCGCCTCCACCAGATGGGCGACCGCGACGGCGCACAGGCAGCCGCGCGCCACCTCGTGGCGGTTCTTCGCAGGAGCCCCGTCTCGTTGAAGGCGTCCACACTCGCGATGTCAGCGGCCGACCTCGTGGGCGCGCCTGTGGATCTGCCGGTCCTGCAGGACCTGGCGCGACAGGGGCGCCTGGATCTGAGCCGCGTGCAGATGGTGATCGCGCGAACAGCCGCGGCCGACGGCGCCGAGGCCGCCCTCCGGCTGGGCGAGGTCGCCGCCCAGTCCACGTCTAACGCAGACCTGCTCAAACAGCTCATCAGCATCGCTCAGGCCGCCAGCAACACCCAGGAGGTGCAGCGCTGGACCGCCCGCCAAGCCGACGCCGACGCCGCCCGCGCCCAACTCAAGAAGCCGCCCGCCAAGTAGGCTGACCCTCGGGCTTGAGGAACAGCCCGAGCTACGTGCCGGACGCAGCTCGGCGCTTGCGTACGTAGCTCGGCCTGGTCTTCAAGGCCGAGGCTCGCCGCAGATCTCGATAGATCACGGTGCCCCGCATGGTGTACCGTTGCCGCGTCTGTCCCACCATACAGCGAGGCTCAAGTCCCATGGCCGATCAACCCACGCGTCGTGACTTCGTGAAGACCGCCGCCATTGCAGGCGCCGGATTCACTATCGTGCCCCGCTCCGTGCTGGGCCGCGGATTCCAAGCGCCCAGTGACACCCTGAACATCGCGATCGTCGGCGTCGGAGGCATGGGCTCAAGTAACGCCGCCGCCGTCATGAGCCAGAACCTCGTCGCCATCTGTGATGTGGACGACGTCCTGCTGGAACGATCGCTCACCCGCTGGAAGGACCGGGTCTATCCACCGGCGCCCGCGGCTGGCGCAGGCGGTGGCCGCCAGGGGGGTGCCGGTGCCGCCCAGGCCCAGGCTGGCCCTCCTCGGCCGGTGTGGAAGGAGTTCGGCAAGTCGACGCTGCAGCTCGAAGCCGACGCTAGGTGGACGCCGAACGGCCCCGACGTCGACATGAAGAAGTTCGTGGACGAACAGATTCCTCGAGTCGCGAAGTACCGCGACTATCGCGACATGCTCGCCAGACAAACGGACATCGACGCCATCATCGTTGCGACCCCCGACCACATGCATGCGGTCATCGCGTCCAACGCCATGGACATGGGCAAACACGTGTACGTGCAGAAGCCGCTGTGCTGGTCGGTGCATGAAGCCCGGCACCTGGCGAAGAAGGCTCAGGAAAAGAAGGTGGTCACGCAGATGGGCAACCAGGGCCATTCGCAGGACGATGCGCGCCGAGGGCAGGACTATCTGGCGGCGGGCGCCATCGGCGACATCAGGGAAGTGCATGTGTGGACCAATCGTCCGCTGGCGTTCTGGCCCCAGGGCATTCCGCGCCCGGCAGCCATGACCGGCAACCCGCCGACCGGTTGGAACAACAGCGCGATCACCCGGCGATTGGCGGCGACGATGGCGTCCAGTGGCGTCGCCAAGCCGGACTCGCTGGCCTGGGATCTGTTCCTCGGTGTTGCGCCCGACGTGGAGTATCACCCGGTCTATCACCCGTTCAACTGGCGAGGTTGGGTGGACTGGGGCCAGGGCGCTCTGGGCGACATGGGCGCACACCTCATCGACCATCCGGTGTGGGGCTTGAACCTGGGGCTGCCGACGATCATCGAGACCACGTCCACGCCGTTTGAACGGCGGCCGACGGCAGGCCTGGTGAGTTATCCCAATGCCACCACCACGTATTACGAGTTCGCGGCTCGCAGCGGTAAGCCGGCCGTGAAGATGATTTGGTACGACGGTGGACTGACGCCGCCTAAGCCCGAAGAAATTGGCGAGGAACGGCTCAGTGGCGAAGGCGGCGTGCTCTACATCGGCAGCAAGGGCAAGATGCTGCAGGATACCTACGGCGCCAACCCGCGGTTGCTGCCGGCCGACAAGCACAACTCGTATGGCGCGCCGAAAGAGAAGATGACGCGGGTGCCGCATCAGGCGCACGAAATGAACTGGGTCAACGCCATCAAGGGCAAAGACACCATTTCGTCGCCCTTCTCCTCCGCCGCGCATCTGACAGAGATCATGCTGCTGGGTGTCGCGTCGCTGCGCGCCAATACGAAGCTCCACTATGACGCGGCCAACATGCGCGTCACCAACAACGACGCTGCGAATGAGTTCCTGACTCGCTCGTATAGGGCCGGATACTCGCTTTAGGAACTTGTTTTCGTTACGCGGCCTGGTTGGCAGGGCCGCGCCCCTTGGCGCGCTTGAGAACCAAGGCGCCCTCGAAGATAGAGGAGATGCTGAACATGACGAAGGTCTTCGCCGCAGCGGCGATAAGTATAGTGCTCGCGACTGCGGCGCAGACCGCGACGGCCCAGTCGGGCTGGGTCTCGCTGTTTGATGGCAAGAGCATCAGCCATTGGCGCGGCTTCAAGCAGACGACGGTAGCAGGCGGGTGGGAAGTGGTGGAGGGGACCATCACCTGGACAGGGAAAGGCCGTCCCACGAGCCGGCCTGTCTATTCCGACCTGGTCAGTCTCGAGCAGTACGGCAGCTTTGAATTCGAGTTCGAGTGGAAGGTGCCGCCTGGTGGCAACAGCGGCATCATGTTCCACGTGAGTGAGGACTTCGAGGCGACCTACCACACCGGGCCGGAGTTCCAGATTCTCGACGATGCGAAACACGCCGACGGTAAGAACCCGTTGACCTCGGCTGGCGCCAACTATGCCCTGCATGCGCCCAGCAAGGCGGCCGCGAACCCAGTGGGCGAGTGGAACCAGGGGCGATTACTGGTCAAGGGTGCCCATGTGGAGCACTGGCTTAATGGCGTCAAGGTCGTGGAGTACGAACTCTGGACGCCGGCGTGGACCGCGCTTGTGGCTGGCAGCAAGTTCCAGAAGTGGCCCGAGTACGGCAAGAAGACCAGTGGCCACCTGGTGCTTCAGGAGCACGGGGCACGCGTGCAGTATCGCAACCTGCGCGTGCGGAGGATTCAGTAACCATGAGCACACGTCAGCGCCTGTTCGTCATGATGGTGCTCGAGTTTTTCATCTGGGGCGCCTGGCTTCCGCTGATCTTTGGGTACCTGCCCAGCCTGGGCTTCAGCCCGCTCGAGCAGTCGCTCATTCTCAGCGCCTTCCCGGTGGCCTCCATCATCGGGATGTTCTTCAGCAACCAGTGGGCCGACCGATCGGAATCACCAGAACGGGTGCTGGCACTCTCGCATCTGATAGGCGGACTCGCGATCCTGGGCTGTGGATTCACCCGCTCGTTCCTGCCGTTTTTTGCCCTGATGTTCGTGCATTGCCTCCTCTACGTGCCGACGATCTCGATCACCAACTCGATCGCGTTCGCGAACATGAAGAACGCGGACAAGGAGTTCGGCATCGTACGCATGGGCGGCACCATCGGCTGGATCCTGGCCGCGTGGCCGTTCACCTTCATCTTCGTCAACTGGGCGGCCGTGGACGCCGCGCAGCCGATCGGCCTCGTGAACTGGCTCGGCACCGCGCTCGCGAACCCGCTCACCGGTGATGCCGCCAAAGCCGCCACCCGTTGGACATTCATCGTCGCCGGGCTCGCATCGCTCGCGCTTGCGGCATTCAGCCTGGTGTTACCGAAATCCGCGCCGCAGGCCAGACCGGCCGGGGAGCGCACGGCCTGGTCGGAAGCCTTCGGCCTGCTCAAGCATCCGTTCATCCTGGTGCTCTGGCTGGTGACGTTGGTGGACTCGTTCGTGCACAACGCCTACTTCAACTGGACCGGTGTGTTCCTGGGCACCGCGCGCGAGGCGGGCGGCGTGGGCATCGCGTCCAACTGGATCACGCCAGTGATGAGCATCGGCCAGGTGGCCGAGATTCTCACCATGCTCGTGTTGGGTGCAACGCTCGTCAAGCTCGGCTGGCGCACCACGATGGTGATTGGCATTCTGGGGCACGCGGCGAGGTTCGCGGTGTATGCGTTGTTCCCGGCCAGCGCCGGCATGATCATCGCGGTGCAGATCCTGCACGGCATCTGCTATGCGTTCTTTTTTGCCACGGTCTACATCTTCGTGGATGCCTACAGCCCGAAAAGCATCCGGGCGAGCGCGCAGGGGCTGTTCAACCTTCAGATTCTGGGCATCGGCGCGCTGCTGGCCAACTTCATCTGTCCGTGGCTGATGCAGAGCGTCTACACCAGCGGCGGCGTGACGGACTTCAAGGGTCTGTTCATGGTGCCGCTTGTGGCCGCGTCGGTCGCCGCGATCGCGCTGGCTCTGTTCTTCCGCCCACCCGCGCCTGGCCCCGCGGCCACGTAGGGCGGGTGTGCTGATCTCGGCCTTGAAGAACAGGCCGAGCTACGTGCGGGAAGATATGGACCGGCGACGTAGTTCGGGCGAGTGGCCGGCAACATAGCTTGGGTGGCGGCAACGTAGCTCGGGCTGGTTCTCAAGCCCGAGGGGGCCTCCGAAGGAGAAACGCCTGATGAGAGTGTTGTGCACCTGTCTGCTCGTCGTCCTCGGCGCCGTCACGTCGGCCACGCCGGCGCAGACGCCGCGCGGCGGCCGTCCGAACATCATCTACATCATGACCGACGACCATGCGGCGCATGCCATTAGCGCCTACGGGTCCAAGGTGAACACGACGCCGCACCTGGACCGGCTGGCGCGTGAGGGCGCGTTGCTGACCTCGGTGTTCGCCACGAATTCGATCTGCACGCCAAGCCGGGCGGCCATCCTGACCGGGCAGTACGCGCATATCAACGGCGTCACCATGTTCAACCGGTTCGACAGTTCGCGCATGACCGTGGCGCGACTGCTCCAGCAGAGCGGGTACTACACCGGCATGATCGGGAAGTGGCATCTGGGCAGCGACCCGGTGGGGTTCGATCGCTGGGAGATTCTGCCCGGCCAGGGGGCGTATCGCGACCCATTGTTCTACACGGCCACCGACGAGAAGGTCTACACGGGCGAGTACGCGACTGATGTCATCACCGACCGTGCGCTGGATTTTTTGCAGAACCGGGCGCGTGACAAGCCGTTTTTCCTGATGATGCATCACAAGGCGCCGCATCGCCCGTGGCAGCCCAACGACGAACATGGGGCGCACTTCGCGTCGCAGCGAATTCCCGAACCGGTCACGCTCTGGGATTCGTACGCCACCCGCACGGACGCACTGTATGAAAACCAGCAACGTATCGCCGCAGACCTTACGAATCGAGACCTGAAGCTCACACCGCCAGCGAGTCTGATGGGACCGGAACTCTCGCGATGGCTGGGCACCAAGCCAGAGTTGGTGACGCTCGTGCGGGACGGCAAGGACGTGACGCTGACGGGCGAGGAACTCACACGCTGGAAGTACCAGCGCTACATGCAGGACTACCTGGCCACGGTGCAGTCTGTGGACGATAGTGTCGGACGTGTCCTTGCGTACCTCGACAAGGCCGGTCTCGCCCGAAACACGATGGTGGTTTACACGAGTGACCAGGGCTTTTTTCTGGGTGACCACGGCATGTTCGACAAGCGATTCATGTACGAAGAGTCCATTCGCATGCCGTTCCTGGTGCGATGGCCGGCAGGCATCAAGCCGGGCACGCGGAGTGACGCCCTCGGCCTCAACGTGGATTTTGCTCCGACCTTCCTTGAGGTGGCCGGCCTCCCGGCGTCTGCGGAGATGCAGGGCCGCAGCCTGGCCCCCGTGCTGCGCGGCCGCACACCCGCCGATTGGCGCAGCTCGATGTACTACCGCTACTACCATGACCCCGGCGACCACAACACGCGAGCGCACTACGGCGTGCGCACGCGCACGCACAAACTCATCACCTTCTGGAAGAAGGACCAGTGGGAGCTGTTTGACCTGGTCAATGATCCCTACGAACTCCACAATCTGTACGGTCAGCCCGGCCAGGAGGCGCTGACGGCCACGTTGAAGGCCGAGCTTGTGCGACTGAAACGCGAGCTGCGAGATGACGATCAGTTGGCAGATGTGCAGTTGCCCAGTGGTGTGGACGGGGCGGTGGCCCGGCTCAGGGGGAAATAGGCCTGGCGCCCGGCTCTCACGGCCGCGTCCGTGAGCAGGCTAATCCTGGTCGTCTGTGCCGAGTTCGATGCCGTCGAGCACCAGGTGATCGAGGCCCGCGATTGCCTCAAAGTCGTGATCGAACGTGAGGAGGCAGGCGCCCTGGTCGAGCGTACAGGCCGCAATCCACATGTCGTTGGCCGGGATGGGGGTGCCGGCGCGCCGGAGTCCCGCGAACACGCGGCCGTAGTGTCGGGCGACGGTCTCCGTGACCGGGATGACCTGGACAAACGGTTCGGCGAGGAAATCGCTGAGGGCCACTCGATTCTCGCGGGTCCGGGAACCGAGCTCGAATGCGCCGTGAAGTTCGCCCAGCACCGGCGCCGGCACCAGCACGGACTCGGCGTCCGCGATCAGATCACGAACGCGGGTGTCTCCCGAGCGGAGCTTCGACCAGGCGGAGGTATCAAGTGCGAGGCGGGGGATCCGCTCGCTACTGCCACTGCTGTTCATCGATCACCCGCTGCGCTTTGAGCTCCGTGCCGAATTCGGCAAGTTCCGCCGCCGACCAGGTCATGTAGCGGGAGAGCCGCTGCTTCCGGGCCTCGATCCCCACCGCCCGTTCCAGTATCTGCAGCGCCGTGGTGTTGACGCTCTGTTTACGGCTCTGGCCCAGCTTCGTCAGTCGCCGGTTGAGGTCGTCCGACACGCCGCGGATAGTTATCTGTGACGCCATGAGTGCAGGCATGATAGCACAAACGTGCAGGCATGGAGTCTTCGAGCGCGCCACTCGGGCTTGAGGAACTGCCCGAGCTACGTGCCGCCCCGAGCTATCTACCGCACTACGCCCAGTACGCTTCGCCCTTGGGCTGCGAGATGACGATGGGGCGCAGGAAGTCGATGGCTTTGCGCAGCCCCTCGGCCGGTGACATGAGGCTGTCTTCGTGCTCGATGCTGATGACGTGGTCGTAGCCGACGAGCCGCAGGTTCGAAATGATGTCTTTCCAGACGCGCGGGTCGTGCCCGTAGCCAACCGTGCGGAAGATCCAGGAACGGTCCAGTTCCTTCGTGTAGGGCTTGGCGTCCAGCACACCGTTGAGCGCGGTGTTGGCCGCGTCGATCCGACAGTCTTTGGCGTGGACGTGGAAGATACGGTCGCCAAGCGCCCGGATCGCCAACACGGGGTCGGCCTGCTGCCAGAACAGATGACTCGGGTCGAAGTTGCAACCGATCACCTTCGGAGCAATCGCCGACAACCGCAGCATCGTCTCGGCGTTGTACGCCACGAAGTTCGGATGCATCTCGACAGCGACGCGGACGCCTGCCGACTTGCATTTCTTGGCCGTCGCCGTCCAGTACGGCACCACGCGCTCGGTCCACTGCCATTCGAGCGCGGCCGCAAACTCGGGCGGCCACGGCGACACAATCCACGACGGCTGCTGGGCTTTGCGATCGCTGCCGGGGCAGCCGCTGAACGTGATGACCGTCTGCACCTCGAGCTTGGCAGCGAGTTGCACCGTCCGCTGAAACACCTCGTCGTGCGCCTTGGCGATGCGGCGATCGGGGTGCAGGGGATTGCCATGGCAGCTCAGGGCGCTGATCGTCAGACCCCGCGCGCGGATGGCGTCCCGGAACGCCCGCAACTTGCGGTCGCTCGACAGCAAATCGGCTGGATTGCAGTGCGCGTTACCCGGATATGCACCCGTACCCAGCTCCACGGCATCCAGACCGAGTTCGACGACCGCATCGAGCATGGGCTCAAGCGGCCGGTCGGACAGTAGCACCCCAAATACTCCTAGCTTCACGTTTCACCTCAGTCCCTTGTAGGGCGCGCTGGTTCTCAAGTTCCTCACCTGACCACTTCCCAGCGCCGCGATTTCGCCGCGCGTTCCATCGCCGTGAGGATGCGCTGGTTTTCCACTCCATCCGAGAAGTTCGGCGACGGTGTCTTTCCATCCGCGATCGCCTCGAGCAGGTCGTACACCGTGTGCACAAACGTGTGCTCGTAGCCGATGACGTGCCCGGGCGGCCACCAATGTCCGATGAACGGGTGTGACTGTTCCGTGACCATGATGGTGCGGAAGCCGCGGAGGTGGGGCGGGTCGTTGTCGAAATACACCTCAAGTTCGTTCATCCGCTCGAGGTTGAACACCACGCTTCCAAGCCGGCCGTTGATCTCAAACCGGTTGTAGTTCTTACGGCCGTTGGCCATGCGCGTGGCCTCAATGGTGCCCGTCGCGCCATTGGCGAAATGCACCAGCGCCATAGCGGCGTCATCCACCGTGACGTCGGCGCGCGTGCGTGGCTTGCCCGCGACGGGGCGCGTCTTCACGAACGTCGTCAGGTCCGCTGAGACCTCGGTGATTTCGCCGACGAGGAACCGCGCCAGGTCGATCGAGTGCGAGGCGATGTCGCCGAGCGCGCCCGACCCGGCCTTGTTGCGATCGAGCCGCCAGTTGAACGGCGCGGCCGGGTCCGACATCCAGTCCTGCAAGTACGTGCCCCTGTAGTGGCGGATTTCGCCGATCGCACCCTCACTGATGAGCTGCCGCGCCAGCATCACCGCCGGTGCCCGACGGTAGTTGTGGCAGATCATGTGCGCCACACCGGCCTTTTCGACCGCGGCCAGCATGCGCTCGGCATCTTTGAGCGAGTTGGCAAGCGGTTTTTCGCAGAACACGTGTTTACCCGCGCGGGCAGCCGCGATGGCGATTTCGGCGTGACTATCGCCGGGCGTGCACACATCGACGAGGTCGATGTCTTTCCGCCGCACGACTTCGCGCCAATCAGTGGCGCCTTCTTCCCATCCAAGCGTCTGGCGCGCGCGCTCAACTTCGGTGGCCGTCCGGCCGCAGATGACTTTCATCCGGGCAGGCCGTCGCGGCGAGAAAAACGCCGACGTCTGGCGGTAGGCGTTGCTGTGGGCCCGCCCCATGAACGCGTAGCCGATGAGCGCAACGTTGATTGGAGCCATAAAGTCCTCGTCGACCGTTACTTTTCCGGAGGCAGAGTCTTGTCGAACGAGCGCACGTGCGCCGCCAGCGCCTTGATCTCGTCGACTTTGAGTTTGCCCTTGAACGACATCATCGGTGTTCCGGTCACGCCCTCCGTGATGATCTTCACCATGTCGGCCGACTTCGTGCCGTGTTTCCACTGGCGTCCGATGAATGCCATCGCTGGAATGGCGGCCTTGCCCATGGGGCCGTGGCACATCACGCAATGCACGCGATACAGAGTCGCCGCGTTAGGTGCCTGGGGAACTGGGGAACTGGCGGAACTGGCGGAACTGGCGGAAATGACCGCAATGGCCAGGATGGCCGGAATGAGAATGACCTGGCGCATGGCCTATTTTCTCACGCGGGGGCGCGCGATCAACGCTCCCGCGTAACACAGGGCCACCAGGCCGATCAGTGCGCCGTAGCCGGTGATGAGCGCCAGATACTCTGCCACCCCGCCGGCCATGGCGCCAAGCAGGTTGGTGCCGTAGTCGCGCGGGAGTGACGAGGAGCGCTTGATGGCGGAGCCGAAGAGCAGACCCGCGCAGAAGATGGGACTGAAGCCGAGAACAACGTAGGTCAGGGACTCGGCCGCGAGGCTGTCAAACGCGAGCCGGCCCACCGGCACCATGTAGCTGAGGCCGAGCAAGCCGAGGAGCACCGTGCCCACCACCCAGGGCTGCCGAACTTCCCACCGCGACACCACGAAGTTGGCCGCCAGCGCCATCACGAGTACCGACACAATCGCCAGTGAAGCCACCACCCAGGTGGATCCCCACAAGAGAGCGAACTGCGTGATGGACTTCGTTTCAAGCAGCATGAACCCAGCGCCCAGCAGGAAAAACTCCCACGACCATCGCCCCGACGCCTTCCGGACGACTGGCGCAACAACCAGAACCGACGCGCCGAGAATCAGCAGGAGCGTGTAGATGTAGTGCCGTGGGACATGGCGATCGCGTAGATAGAGAAAAGGCCAGTCATCGGAGGCCGGCTCGATGTTTCTGTCGCGCTGATGCAGGCGCGCGGGACTCGGCGCGTGCGACTGTCCAAACGCCGTCACGCGCTCCGGAATCGCAGGTGACGCCGGCATCTGCGCCACGCGCGGTCCGGCCAGCATGACGCCCAGGAACGACCGCGCCTCGTGCACGTGCACATAAGGTTCAGCACCGAAGGCCACCGCCGCGCTGTTGGCCAGGCGATCGACCAGCCACGGTTCGCGGAAGTAGTTGTAGACGGCCAGCACGCCGTTGTCGGTCAGGCGGTCGCGCACGTCGGCAAACGCCTCCTGCGTGAACATGTAGCTCTCGAGCCGCACACCGGAGAAGCCCGACTGCAG
Organism: Acidobacteriota bacterium; assembly: GCA_005799825.1. Lineage (GTDB taxonomy): Bacteria > Acidobacteriota > Vicinamibacteria > Vicinamibacterales > SCN-69-37 > SYFT01. The sequence continues at coordinate 24,168 of SYFT01000054.1, forward strand.
CGTCAGCGAGTCTATGAGCGCAAACACCACCATGTCGTATTTCTTCGTCGTCGTTCTCAGGTAGTGCCGCGCGTCGTCATTGATCACCGTCACGCGCGGGTCAGAGAAGGGCTGGTCGGGATGCAGTTCGCGCCCGAGCCGGATGATGGTGGGATCGATTTCGACAGCGTCGACGTGTTTCGCCCCATGGCGCAGGGCCGCCGACACGTCGCTGCCCGAGCCGGCGCCCAGCACGAGCACATTTTCGAATGTGTCACCAAAGACGGAGTAGGGCCACTGGTAGAAGTATTCCTTCTGCTCGAGGGGCGCCATGGACTGGTGGAAGATGTTGTTGACCTCCACCACCGTGTCTTCGCCCTGCTGGCGCACGACGATCTTGTAGTACGGCGACCACAACGTGTTGGTGGAGATCATGTGCACCAGCACCACCGTGGCGGCGACGAGAGTGACGCCGACCGGGCCCAGCACGCGGCTTCTGCCGGATGGCGCGCCTGGTTCCGCGGACAACAGCAGCGGCGTGGCCACCACCGCCCCGATGCCGAACCACACCGACGGTGGCAGTTCGAACCACGACATCACGCCCAGCATCAACACACCGGCCAGGCTGCCCGCCACGTTCCA
>SYFT01000055.1 GCA_005799825.1 Acidobacteriota bacterium
CGGGTTCATGATGGATTGCGACACCACCGGCGTGGAACCAGATATCGCGCTGGTCAAGTACAAAAAACTCGTCGGCGGCGGCATGATGAAAATCGTCAACGGCACCGTGCCGATGGCGCTCAGGAAACTGGGCTATACGCAGCCGCAGGTGGCCGACATCCTGGCCTACATCGATGAGCAGGAAACAATTGAAGGCGCGCCGCACCTCAAGGACAAGGACGTGGCGGTGTTCGACTGCGCGTTCAAGGCCATGAAGGGCACGCGGTCCATCCACTACATGGGCCACATCAAGATGATGGGCGCCGTGCAGCCGTTTATCTCGGGCGCCATCAGCAAAACCGTCAACGTGCCGAAGGCCGCGACGGTGGAAGACATCGAACAGGCTTACATTGATTCGTGGCGCATCGGTGCAAAGGCCGTATCAATCTACCGCGACGGCAGTAAGCGCACGCAGCCGCTCAACACGTCGAAGGCGGCCGTGATGCGCGCCGGAGTGCTTGAACAGGCGACCGAGGCCGCGCCGATGCCGGCCCGCCACAAGCTGCCCGACGAGCGCAGTTCGATCACCCACAAGTTCGATATCGCCGGCCACGAAGGCTACATCACCGTGGGCCTTTACGAAGATGGCATGCCGGGCGAGTTGTTCCTCACGATGGCGAAGGAAGGGTCCACCATCTCGGGCTTCGCCGATGCGTTTGCGCAGGCGATCAGTTACGCGCTGCAGTACGGCGTGCCGCTTCAGGACCTGGTGGACAAGTTCAGCCACGTGCGTTTCGAACCGGCCGGCATGACCAAGAACCCGGACGTGCGCTTCGCGAAGTCCATCGTGGACTACATCTTCCGCTGGATGGCCGCGAAGTTCCTGTCGCCTGAGGCACAGTACCGCGCAGGTGTCAACGTGGCCGAAGTGGTCACGACGCCCGAGCAACTGACGCTGGACGTGGCAGCGCTTGCTGCGGCGCCCGCGGCCGCCAAGCCAGCATCGCTGGCGTCGAAGTTCTCGTCGATGCAGAACCAGGAGGACGCGCCGCCCTGCACCACCTGCGGCTCGATCATGGTCCGCTCAGGCGCGTGCTACAAGTGCGCGAATTGCGGCACGACTAGCGGTTGCGCCTAGAGTCTAGGGTCCGGAGTTCGGGGTCCTGGAGTCTTGGGGGCCCGGTTGCAGTGAACATGTGGGGCGGGGCGCAGCTCTGGCGGCCGTCATGGCCGGCGGCCATTTGACAGCCGGTCGGTAGTGGAAGTTCACTGATGAACTCACTCAACCGATCGCTCCCTTCCGTGCCGCCAGGTCCAGCAACGATGCCACGCGTACACCGTTGTCGGCACAGATAGAAACCTCGCCGACTCGTCCAAGCGGGAGGCCTCTGAAAAACGACACCTCCACCGGTCCAGCCCGGTCAATCAGGCATGTCGCCGTTGATGGTGCTGCCTGAATCAGTTCAGCGTGTGCGAGAAACGGAAGCGCCGCTGCGCCGCCGGGAGGATGTTGAACTGTGGCGCGAGTGTGTTCACGATCACTGTCGGGATGGCAGGGGGCCAGCTGCCCCGCGTCCGAGCCGGTGATGCCAGTAGTGCCACGACCGGGGATCCAGGATGCCCACGGATGCGGTTCTCAGAGTACGGCGCAGTCGGTCGGGGCCATACGTGTTCTCGATGTAGTTGACGTCGGCAAGATTTCCAAGCGCCATGACCCGGCGGAGAAAGTCATCCTCGCGTGCCAGCACGCGGTCCGGCGTGTCCCACCAGACCATCCTAGATGCGATGCGCACCCACTCCGGTCTCATAGCCACAGCTTAACGCAGGACGTTGGAGGCCGCCTCGGCGCCCGGTGGTTCGCGGAATGGCTCCATCGGAATCGCCGCGTACTCCACGTCTAGAACTTCGAGGTACTCCGTCTTTTTCGGTGCACGCAGGATTACGCGGTCACCGACGCCGGCCTTCACAAGCGCACGCGCCAGCGGCGACCTCCAGCTGATGTAATGACGATTCACGTCCACTTCGTCGATGCCGACAATGCTGACCACGTGCTCGTAGCCGGTCGCGTTTCGATAGGTGACGGTGGCCCCGAAGAAGATTCGCTCGGCTGCCGACGCCGGCCGAGGCGCAGCCGGGTCCACGACTTCCGCGGCATCGATTCGCTTCGACAGAAAACGAATCCGCGAGTCGATTTGCCGCAGCCGCCGCTTGCTGTAGAGATAGTCGGCGTTTTCGCTGCGATCGCCGTTGGACGCGGCCCACGCCACAACCTTGGTCACGGCCGGCCGTTCCCTGTTCATCAGGAACCGGTGGGCATCTTTCAGGCGCTGCAACCCTGCCGGCGTGATGTAGTTCTTCAGCTTCGGGCCCGTCGCATCTCGCAGGGGTTCTCGAAGCGGCCGCTTCGTCCTCATCATCTGTGCATCACCGCCATCGCTTCGAACATGTCAGCAGCGGTCCGGTCAGCGCCGTCGTCACCAGGGCCATGATTACAAGCATCGCAAAGATGCGAGGCGAAAGAATGTCGAGGTCGTAGCCGATGTTGAGGGCGATGAGTTCCATGAGGCCGCGCGTATTCATTAAGGCGCCGAGCGCGAACGCGTCCGGCCGTGTCATGCCGGTCCATCGCGCGGCGACATAGGTGCCGCCGAGTTTGCCGGCGGTGGCCATCAGGATGATTGCGGCGCAGATGCCCCAGCCCTGCAGGTCGTTGATGAGCGTGATGCTTGTGCGGAGGCCGGTTACGACGAAGAACAGTGGCAGGAGAAAGACGGCGCTGAAATCCTCGATACGCACGATTACCTGCTGCCGCAACGAGCCGTGTCTGGGCATGACGACCCCGGCCAGGAACGCGCCGAACAGCGCATGGATGCCGATGAGTTCTGTGGTCAGCGCGCTCGCAAGCATCAGCGCCAGTGCGACCACCAGCACGTTCGGCCCAAGCGTCGCATCGCGCTGTGCGGCCGACCCCATCAACCGGGGCAGTACGCGCCGCACTCCGAAGAGCATGACAATGGCAAAGACGGCCACGCGGACCAGGGTCCCAATCGACTCCGTCCAGGCTCCTTCCTGTGTGACTGCTATGACGCCGGCGAGCATGGTCCACGCGGTGACGTCACCCACAGCGGCGCACGTCAGCGCCATCGCACCCAGGGATGTGGCCGACAACCCTCGCTCATCGAGAATTTTGGCGAGCACCGGAAACGCCGTGATGCTCATCGAAATGGCCATGAACACGGTGAACGACGTGGGGGTGGCGTCGGGCCCTGCCAGCGAAGGGAAGATCCAGGGTGAAAGCAGCGCGCCACACAGGGCGGGAACGATAATGCTGGCGTTGCTGATCACAATGGCCGCGGGCGCCTTTTGCCTGAGGTGGCCCACGTCAATCGTCATGCCCACGACAAACAGGAAGAGACAGACGCCGATCTGACTCAGGAGTTGGAGCGTTCCGAGGGATGAGGCAGGGAATAGCGTCTGGAACACGCCCGGGGCTATCCACCCTAATAGCGACGGGCCGAGCATGACGCCTACGGCGATTTCACCGATGACCGCGGACTGTCCCAGTCTCGCAAACAGTAATCCGGTCACCCGGGCCGTCACGAGCACCGTGACCAACTGGAGCAAGAGCTGGCTGAGGGGATGCAGGGAGGCGAACGGCATAGGGGAGGATATCCAAAAAAGTGAGGCGACTCACCACCGCCGGACCGCCCTACGAGAACCGCACAAAAATCCCGATCCTCAGCCGAAGGCGGTGGGTCTACTCTGAGGCCGACGTCTTCCCTCGTCCCCCTCGTCGGCGTCCACGGCGGCGGCGCTTGCGACGGCCGGTGCCACCAGGTCCAGATGCGTCCTCGCCCTCAGGACCAGGCGCCGGCGCTGCGGCCTGCAACGCGGTCCACGCCGCGAGTTCTTCTGGCGCGTCGGTGAAAATCTCCAGCCACAACAGCGCATCGCGGAACGCGGGCCGCCCAGGCAGGCTGCGTGTCAGGCGCGGCGATGGCTCGGGCTCCAGCATGCGCGGCACCATGGTCACAATCTGGCCGAGCCGATCAATGTCGCGCCGCGCAATCGGCAGAATCCCGAAGTGGACGCGCGTGTCGGTGGCCGCGCCCGGCGCCTTGCGGCTCATGAGCCCGGCCGGCACCAGCAACGCGCCCATCAGAATCGCGTTGGTCAGTTCCGAGGGAGGCGCATCGAAACGTCGCCGATACGTATCCAATCTCGCCAGCGAATCCCACGCATCGTCAGACGGGTTGCGCAACTCGGGCGTCATCAGTTCAAGCAAGCCCAGGCTGTTGAGCGTGCGGAAGCTGGCCTCGGCGTATCCCGAGCGCAGAATCTTGTAGTACTCCTCGAGCAGCCGAGGCGCAGCCGCCTTGCCGATGAGGGGCTTCAGGGTGGCGATGGCGTCGAGCACCAACTCGTCGAGTGTGAAGCCCAGGCGGGCGCTGAACACCGCCGCGCGGAGCATGCGCACGGGATCCTCGACGAAACGCACCATCGGATCGCCAATCGAACGAATGACGCGGCGCTCAAGATCCCCGAGGCCGCCAACGTAGTCGATGATCGAATACGTCGCGATGTCGTAGACCAGCGCGTTGACGGTGAAGTCTCGCCTGAACGCATCCTCTTCCGGCGTGCCAAACGTGTTGTCGCGCCGAATAATGCCGTCCTGGCCATCGCCTCTGGGGGGGGCTTCCGGCGACGACGCCACGACGACAGGCGGGCCTTCACCTTCATCGGGCAGTGGGTCCGGGACGTTGCGCCGGAACGTGGCCACCTCAATCGTCTTCTGTCCGAACTTCACGTGCGCCAGGCGGAAGCGTCGCCCGATGATCCAGCAGTTCCTGAACAGCTTCTTGATCTGGTAGGGATGCGCGTTTGTGGCGATGTCGAAATCTTTCGGCCGCCGGCCCAGCAACAGGTCGCGCACACCGCCGCCAACAAGATAGGCGTCGAAGTGACTTTGCTGGAGGCGATAGAGCACCTTGAGCGCGTCGGGATCAATGTCGCGGCGCGAGATTGTGTGCTCGGCGCGGGAAATGATGACGGGCTCAACCACGAGTTGGAATTATACGGGCCGCCCCAGAGCCACTTCTGGCAAAATACTGCCTATTTCACCCACAAGTCTTTTAGAATCATAAACTTATGACCTGAAACAAATAACCGAGAGCCATCCAGAACACCCCAAAATTCCTAAGGTTTTGCGGCATCCCAGTTGGGGCCGGATCCCACGTCCACGGTGAGCGGCACTGTAAGCGGAAAGGCGTTCTGCATCGTGTCGCGCACTAGGTTTGTGATTGCGGTCTCATCTGCGACTGGCGCTTCAAACAACAGTTCGTCGTGCACGGTCAGGATCATGCGGCTGGGTGTGGATGCGGTGACGTTGTGCCGAACGAGCGCTGCGGCCACATCGATCATCGCCTGCTTGAGGATGTCGGCGGCTGTGCCCTGGATCGGCATATTCACCGTTTCCCGTTCGGCCGCAGCGCGAATTTGGCCATTGCGGCTCGTCAATTCCGGCATCAGCCTCTGGCGGCCAGAGATGGTGCGCACCAGGCCCGACACACGCGCGTCTTCCAGCGTGCGGTCGATGTACGCGCGAACGCCAGGGAAGCCCGCGAAGTACGCGTCGATGAACTCCTGCGCGGCCTGCTGCGGCACACCGATGTCTTTGGCGAGCGTGAACGCAGTCTTGCCGTAGAGCAGTGCGTAGTTGATGATCTTCGCGCGGCGCCGCAGCTCGTGCAGGTCGAGCCCGGAGTGTTGCCCAAACACCCGCTCGGCCGTTCGGTCGTGAATGTCTTCGCCGTCCTTGAACGCCTGCACCAGTGCGGCATCGCCCGAGAGGTGCGCGAGCACTCGTAGTTCAATCTGCGAGTAGTCGGCGGAGATCAGCACGAATCCAGGCTCGGCCATAAATGCCGCGCGAATCTCGCGTCCGGCCGCCGTGCGTACGGGAATGTTCTGCAGCCCAGGGTCACTGCTGCTGAGCCGGCCCGTGGCCGCCACCGCCTGATTAAACGTGGTGTGCACGCGTCCCGTGGCAGGATTGATCATCTGCGGCAGTGCATCCACATATCCGCCCTTGAGCTTCTGCACGCTCCGCCACTTGAGCACCAATCCCGGCAACTCGTGTATCTGGGCTAGTTCTTCGAGCACGTCCACCGCCGTCGACATGGTCTTTGTCTTGCCGGTCTTTTTCGACGAAGGGAGTTGCAGGCGATCAAAGAGTACCTCGCCCAATTGTTTTGGGGAGTTGATGTTGAATTCCACACCGGCGAGCTCGAAAATGCGCGCGGTGAGGCCGTTGAGTTCTGTTTGCATGGACTCTGACAGCCGGGCCAATGCCGCCACATCAAGCCTGACGCCGGCGCGCTCGATTGCGGCCAGGATGGGGATGAGCGGCCGTTCCATGTCGCGATAGATCCCGTCGAGCGCGGCCTTCTTCAAATCGTCGCGCAGGCCGTCGGCCATGCGCAGGGGCAGGTCGGCGCGCTCGCCGGCGAAGTTCAGCACCGCTACGGCCGGCACCGCGTCCTCGGTCACGCTCTTGGCTCCGCGCCCAGTCACATCCTCCAGCTTGACGGCGCGGTAACCGGTACGCGCCAGAGCCAGTTCATCGATGCTGTGGCTCGAACCCGTGGCATCCACCAGGTAACTGGCCACCATCGTGTCCAAGTCAAGTCCGCCAAGCGGCAGCCCGGTGCGCGCGCATAACACCGAGATGGTCTTTAGGTCGTGCCCGATCTTCGCGACGCCCTCGTCGGCGAGAACCGCACCCAGTCGCGCCACCACGTCTGCCGCACGCAGGTTCGGCGTCTCGGTCAGCCCCACGTGATTGAGCGGAATGTACTGGGCGCGGCCCGTGGCCGTGGACAGTGCCAGTCCGACCAGCGTGGCTTGAATCGCCGACGCGTTCGTCGCGACTACGCCAATCGAGACGTGACCGCTGGCTCGAATCTCCGCGGCAATCGCGTCCAGTTCTTCGGGCGACTGCACAATCGAGTAGTCGTGCGTCGATGTGGCCGCAGTTGGCGCGTAGTCGGCCGTCATCGTGCGGAAACCCAGAGATGAGAACAGCGCGTAACACCGCGCGGTATCTGGGCCGCGATACCGCAGCGCCTCGGCATCAAACTCGACGGGCACGTCCCTGCGAATCGTCGCCAGCACCCGGCTGGCGCGCGCGTCGGAGGCGTGTTGCGTCAGCGCTTCGCGATACCGCTTCTGCAGCAACCCGGGCGCGGCTTCGAGCAGGGCGTCGAGTGTGCCGTGCGTACCGATCAATTCCTTCGCGCCCTTTTCACCGATGCCCGGCACACCCTTGATGTTGTCCACGCTGTCGCCCATCAGCGCCAGGATATCCACCACCTGATTCGGCCGCACGCCGAACTTCGCGACAACGCCTTCGGCGTCGTACCAGGTGCCTTCGTCTTTGGGGTTGTAGATGCGCAGGCCGTCGGTCACAAGCTGGAAGAAGTCCTTGTCGGCCGTGACAATGGCCACTTCGAAGCCCAGAGCATGGGCCTTCACCGCCAACGTCCCAATCACATCGTCGGCCTCGAAGCCCTCCGAGGTGAGGTTCGGGACGCCCATCGCCTCACACGCGTCGTGCACGATAGGCACCTGTTCGGCGAGGTCGGAGGGCATGGGCGTGCGGTTGGCCTTGTAGTCGGCCACCAGGTCGTCCCGAAAGGTGCGACCGGGGAGGTCAAACGAGGCCACGAGGTAGTCGGGATGGTGGTCGGCGATGAGCTTGCGCAGCATGTTCGCGAAGCCGTAGATCGCGTTCGTGGATTTGCCGTCGGGCCCGGTCAGGCCACGAATCGCGTGGTAGGCGCGATACATCTGCGAGTTGCCGTCAATCAAAAAGAGGCGCGGCATGAAGGTGCGAAGAATGTATATCATTCGGGCTGTGCGTGTTCGCGTCGCGAAGCCATCCCTCTTGCTGGTCCTTTTGGCCGTTGTGGCCATGTTGGCGATGTCATGCAGTAATCCGCTGGTGCGGCAGTACGAATACGACGAGCAGACCTATTTAGGGATCGACGGTTCGGCCACCATCGTGATTTCCGCGTCGGTGCCCGCGCTTGTGGCGTTGCACAACCTTCCGCTCGATCCGTCGGCGTCATCCCGCTTCAGCAGCGATGATGTGCGAAAGGTGTTCGAAGCAGCCGGATGCTCGGTGACCCGCGTCGGCCGTCCCTGGCGCCGAAGCGGACGACGGTTTGTGCAGGTGCGGATGCAGGTGCCCGATGTGCGCAAGGCATCGGCGTGTGGTGCGCTCGCGTGGTCGGCGTACGGGTTTGAGCTGACGCCGCAGCAGATTCGCTACACCCAGACCGCAGGTGCGGCCTTCGGAACTCCGCCGGTGGGGCAGAGCTGGAACGGCAGCGAGCTGGTGGCATTCAAGCTGCACCTGGCGAGCCGCGTGACGTGGCACAACGTGCGACGGCTTGAGGACGGCACTGAAGGGGAACTCGAACGCGGCAACATCCTGACCTGGGAGCAGCGCCTGAGCGATCGGCTTGCCGGAACGCCGGTTATGATGGAGGTGAGGACGGAAACTGAGTCCATCCTCTATCGCACAGTCTCGTTGTTCGCCGGGGCGTTTACGGCCGCGGTGGTGCTGCTCATCCTGCTGATCTGGTTCACCATTCGACGCGGACGCGCGCGGCTGAAGACGTTCACGACGTAGATCGAGCCTCGGCCTTGAGAACCAGGCCGAGCTATGTCCGGAACGGCACGTAGCTCGGCCTGTTCCTCAAGCCCGAGTCTTTCGCCTACCCTCCGCCGGCGATGCGGAGGTTCTGTGTCTTCTTCTCACCTTCTAAAAGCGAGACGCGCATCGCGGCTGCGGCGAGTTGTTCGAGGAAGCCGGGGTCAAACCATTCGCCCGGTTCCACATCCGTGACCGCTACAATCATGTAGCTGCCGGGCGGCAGGTTGCGCGTAGTGAAGCGGCCATCCGTGCCTGGACGCACCGACACAATCCGCCGCGACTGCGGCTGCCAATATTGCTTATCTGACGGGAACACGATGATCGCATAGTCGGATGTGGCGGCGCCGGTGGCGTCCTGCAGCGTGCCGGTGAGTTCCGTGGACTTATCGGCAAATGTCACCACTGCATCGGTGATGTTTGTGCCTGGTCCGACCACAAGGGGGAAGTCCAGGCTGTCGCGACCACCCGCCATCGCCGATGCGAGTTGCCAGTTGACGGCGGTTCCCTGAGGCGTCGTTGCCGCACCGAGACCGGCGGCACCGCCTGCCGCCGCTCTACCCCCACCGGCGCCGCCGCCCTGACCAGTGCCGCGCAGGGAATAACGTCCGGGTGGCACACCCTGCAGAGTGAACCGGCCACTCGCATCCACTGAGGCCGCGGAGATGTTGCCGAAGTCCACCGCTGGCGCACCGACAGTGACCAGATTGACGCGCAGGCGCGTGAGATCGCTCGGCGGAGCGCCAACACCATCAAAGGTGACGCGTCCCGAGATGGTCATGCCCTCCTGAAGCTGCAGGCTGACGCCCGACTGGTCTGTGCCATCTACGGCTATGTCGGCCATCGCCCACAGAATCTGCGGCGGGGGACCGGTCTGGCCGCGCCCACCGCCGCGTCCGCCGGCTGCGGGAACTTCCTGCTGCGGAGCCGCCGGGTCCACCACCCGCACCTGGCCTCGCGCCACGAGGGAGTACTGTCCGGGAATCACATTGCGGAAGGTGAATCGTCCGTCCCGCCCCGCACGCGCGGTCATCGTGCCTCCGGGCAGGCCGGGCAGCGTGTCTTTTGGCACGAGTGTGATTTGCGTGCCGGTCGGTGTCACGCCGTCGGGACTCAGCACAACGCCGTCCACCTGCGCGGTCTGGGTGAGTTGCAGCTGGAAGTCCACGCCGAAGCGCTCCTGGCCGGCCACAATCTCCACCGTTGCCGCACTCGACGGCGAAGTTGATCCTGGATAAAACACCGGCGCGTACGCGGCCGTCGGCTGCCCCTCGGGATTAAGTTGCTGCTGAAGTTGTTCAAACGCCTGTTGTCCGCGGCCGCCGCCCATCTGTCCGAGCAAGTCACCAAGTTGCGTACTGCGACCGCCCGCGCCTCCGCCTCCGGCCTGGCCTGCGCCCAGCATTTGGGTTATCTGCCCTACGGCTGCTTCGATCTCACTCGCGATGGACACCTGCAGTGCGCCTGAGCCCTGATTGCGGGGCTGCGCATAGACGATGTATTTGCCGGGTTGCAGGCCATAGACGCGGTACATACCTCGGTCGTCGGTGGTGTCGGTGCCGGCAGAGTCCAGCCGTTTTTCGCCGGTCCGAATCACTTCCCGCATCGCCCGCACCGGTGTGCCGGGCGCCGGCTCGCCGTTTTCATCCAGCACGATGCCGGTGACCACGCCACCTCTGGGCAGCGAGATGGCTTTAGCTTCCAGTTTCTGGCCGTCGGCGAGTTGAATGGGGGTGCCAGCGCGGCCCGGGGCCTTTGCGCCGTAGGCGATGTTCACGTGCCCGGCCTTCGACGTAGTCACGTTGTAACGCCCGGCGGGGAGCAGCGTAAACACGAACCGCCCCTCCTCATCGGTCATCGTGGTCCGCTGTCCACGCAGTCCCTGCCCGCTGAGGTTGACCTGTGCGCGCCGGACCGGCGTGCCGCTGTCACCGGTAACGACCTGTCCCAGGATCATCGCCGTGCCGGTGGCCTGCTGGACCTGGGCGTCGCGAGCGGGTTGGTTGCGGCGGCCGTCGGCCTGGCCGGCCTGCTGGGCGTGACCGACGGCCAGAAACACTGTGGCGGACAGGATTGCGGTCAGTCCGCGGAACGCGATTGTGGTGTGCATTGCAGATCCTTTGGCGGCGCTTCGTCAGGTTAGCTTACGCCCACGGGGAAGTATCCGTTTAGGCCGGCAGGGGGCCGGAATGGTAAATTGGCGCGCTATGGGGTCGTCACTGTTTTCCGCCAAGCCGTCCGTGCTGCGATGTTCGCGTTGTGGCCGATTTGTGGACTGGGCTGATGCGCGGCTTCAACTGGTGTGCGGCTGCCGGCCCCATGTCGAACTACCCCCCGTCATTGTCCGCCCGTGCGAAGACACCGAGCGGACCGCGGTGCTGGACCTTTTCCAGCGCGACTTTGGCAGCACGCGCGTCGGCGCGTTTGATGCAGAACACGCGCTCGTGGACATGCCGGCGCTGGTGGCTCTGGTGAAGGGCGATCAACTGGCCGGCGCATTGGCGTATCGGCTGACTGAGGATGCCCTGCAGATGCTGGCGCTTGCCACCGACCCCATGTGGCAACGTTCGGGTGTCGGTGGCCACCTGGTGCACGAGGCCGAGCGGCTTGCGAAAGAGGCAGGGCGTCACCGTGCGGTTATTGCGACATCCAACGACAACCTCCCGGCGCTGTACTTTTACCAGCGCCAGCTGTACCGCATCGCGTCAATCACGTCGGGTTCGCTCATCACGCGCGCGTCCGGCCGCCCCGGCTTTGCGGGCATCGCGGTGCGCGACGAAATTCGCCTGGAAAAAGACCTGTCGGTCTAGCCTCGGCCTCGACAATCAGGCCGAGCTACATTCCGGACGTAGCTCGGGCTGTTATCCAAGCCCGAGTGCATCAGTGCAGCAACTGCTCCACGAGGCCGATGGTCAGCAGGCCGAGGGCGATCAGGATGACCTGGCGCACGCTGGTGGCGTTGGTCTCGCCGCGGTGCAGGTGCGGGATCAGATCGGCCATCGCGACATAGAGAAAATTACCGGCCGCGAAGGCGAGGACATAGGGCGCGACGTTCGGCATCGCTGATCCCAGCAGCAGCATAGCCAATGCGCCGGCCACTCCGCCAAGCGCTGAGGTCGCGTTGAGCATCAGCGCCTTCTTGCGCGAGTGGCCAGCCGACAGCAGAATCCCGAAGTCGCCGGCCTCCTGCGGAATCTCGTGGGCGATGGCCGCGAGCGCCGTGCTGATTCCCAGCGGCACTGACACCAACGTGGTAGCCGCGATCGCCACGCCGTCAACGAACGCATGCACCGCATCGCCGATAATCATAAGCGTCACGGTACTCTCATGCACCTTGCACTCCGCATCGTCATGACAGTGGCGGAGCAGGACGAGCTTTTCGAGAACAAAAAACGTGAGGATGCCCCCGATCAGCGCCGCGAAGGCTCGTTGTGGCGACAGGGTTTCAAGCGCCTGCGGCATCAACCCGAGCGCGGCAGCGCTAAGGAGCGTGCCGACCGCGTACGACACCAGTGATGGCACCACCCGGTTGCGAACCTCGGGGCCAACGAGGAGGAGGATGCCGGCGACCAGAAGGCCGCAGACGCTGCCGGTGACCGAGAGCCCGAGCGCCGCGGCCCAGACTAAAGACGTATCAGACACGCGTTCGCATCTTATCGCGTCATCGATACCAAACGTCGCCTCGGGGGCGACTAACCTGCAATAAAACCCTTGCGAGCGCGAATGGTGTACGACCCCTGCTTGATCCGCACTTCGATGGTGTGCCAGCGCCCGTCTTTGGGCGCTGCTGAGCTGTAGCCGAGGAAATACTGCTGGCTGAGTTCACTGGCGATGCCGGCAGTGGCCGGGTCCAGATCCTGCGGCGAATAGATCATTTCCGTCCGTCCCCCGCTGTCGTCGGTCATCGCGCGAAGCGCGGTCTCGTTGGCGCGGTCCCCGCCTGAGCCGCTGTTGCGTGGCGGCGCGCTGCGTGTGGGCGTGGGAGCAGGCGCCGGAGGAGGCGTCGTGACCTTGCGTCCCGGAAACGGAGACGGCGAAGGCGGTCGACTGAGCTTTTGCGGAGCGGAAGGCTGGTTGTAGGAACCCGATCCCCCTGACGCTTCAATGCCAACCGCATAGACGAGCACTTCGCTTTCCTGAATCAGGCGCGTGAGTTCGTTGACCTTTATGCGGCTGTTAGTATCGTTGCCGTCCGATATCACCACCAGCGCCTTCTTGCGTTTCGTGCCCTGCTGCGCGAGGGGAATGGCGTCGGCCACGGCGTCATACATGGCGGTGTCGCCCCTGGGTTGCAGTCCAGAGAACTTGCGGCTGGCCGCGCGCCGGTCACTGGTCCACGATTGCACCAACTCAGGACGATTATCGAAGCGATAGAGGAACACTTCATCTTGTGACCCGAGCAGATCCACCAGAAACCGGTTGATGGCGGCCTGGGCCGCCACCCATCGTTCGCCCACCATGCTCCCGCTGGTGTCGACGACGATGCCGAGGCTGACGGGGACGCGTTCGGTCTCGAAGTGGGAGGTGGGTTGCAGGACGCCGTCTTCGTAAATCTCGAAGTCGTCGCGCGTCAGGCCGGAGACAAACCGGCCGCTGTTGTCGGTGACTGTCGCGGTGACGTTGATGAGATCGACGTTTGAGCGGAACGAGAAGCCCTGGCCGGTCTGGCTCGCCTGGCCTTGCTGGGCCTGAGCTGGGACGAGTGCGAGAACCACCGCAACTGCGGCACAGAGCAAACGCATGTCAGCGGCCTTCCGCCACGGCGGCCGCGCCTGCCGTAGTGCCTTCAATCAGCTGCCCGCGTCGATCGACGTGGGCCACGACTGCCCCATCTACTGAGCGAAAGCCCACCCGGAAGCGGTTGATCCCAGAAACCTTCGGCAGACGCACCACAAACGGCGATTCCGCGCCCGCCGCGAGTGTCGCGAATTCCAGCGCAGCTTTGCCCGACGCGAAGTAGTCGCCCTGAGCGTTGAAGACATAGACCACAGCCATCACCGGAGGCGCTGGATGGCCGTCGCGCGGATTCTGCACGAGGCCCGTGACGACGAAGTCGGATTCCTCCAGGCGATGGCTGAGTGAGAGCAACTCAAGCGGGGGCGCGTTGGCCGGCCGGGCCGAGCGTTCAGGGGCAGCGCTGTTGTCCTGGGCCACACGGGTCGCGATCGGGCCATACAGTCCGTAGACCGTGCCGGCGCCGAGCGCCACGAAGAGGACGACCACAAGAACGGCCGCCCACGAGCGTGATGGCGCCTCGATGCGGCTGACGGTCGCGAACACTGGTGGGGGCATCGTGGCGTCCTGCCAGCGTTGTTTAGGTTCGGCTTCCTGCGGCGCGGCCTCGGACTCAAACGCGAGTTGCCGTAACATGGCAGCTCGGGAGTCGGTGCGCTGACGGTCGCCGCGCAGCAGTCGCCACGCCACCACGGCCATAGCGATTGCCAGGGCCAACGCCCCCACCAAGATCATCCACAACGTCACGTCCATGGCCTTCTCTCTCCCTTCGCTACCGCAGCGCGAAACCCACGGCCACTTCCACCAGCACGTCCACCGCCGCGCCCTTGCGACGCGCCGGCGCAAAGCGCCATTGCCTGACGGCGGCGATCGCCCTCTGGTCCAGGCCCGAGCCGAGCGTGCGCATCAGTCGCACATCACCAACCGAGCCATCGCGCCGGACGACAATTTCCATGACCACATCGCCTTCAATGGCACGCCGGCGTCCCTCGTCGGTGTACACCGGCTTCACTTCGCGACGGAGCAATGGCGGTTCGATGCCGCTGCCCGGGCGAAAGGGCCCGCCACCCGTGCCGCCATCCGAACCTTCGCCGATTCCCGCGCCGTTGCCCTCGCCAAGCCCCGTGCCCTGGCCCGAGCCCGCGCCTTCGCCCGTGCCTTTGCCCTGGCTTGTTGAGGAGGGCGCCTGCGAGCTGAGCAGGCCGGCCTGGTCGTCGGTATCCACCGCCATGGGAGCTACGGGGGCCTGAACCACGGGCATCGGTTTTGGTTGTTCCGGCGTGGGAGGCACCCGAATCGGCTGCACCGGAGTGGGTCGGGGCGGCGGCGTGGGGCGCGTCACTGGACGCGGCGGTGGTCGGTAAGGTGGGGGCTTCGGTACCAGGACACTAATTTTTTTAGGCGCCGGCGCCGGCGCCTTGGCCTTGGCCGGAGGTGGAGGAATCGGGATCGCGGTTCCGCCACCACCACCGCCACCGCCGGGGCCGGGGAGCATCAGGAACACCATGCGGACCGGTGTCGGATCTTCGATGTGAGTTTCGGTATCGTTTCCCCTGAGCAGCCCGAGCGATGAGGCAACCAAGAGCAGGGCGACAAACGCGGCGTGCACCATGCCAGACGCCGCCAGGGGCAAGCTGCCTTTACGCCGGCTGGGGCGGAGCAGTGTGATGGGCGCACGTCCCAGTTCGCCACTGGCAAACCTGCGGACAAGCCGCACGGCATCGGCCTGCGACATGTGGCCGTTGACCACTGGGATCTGTTCGGATTCGACTACCGCGAGGACCTCGTCCACCGGCACCGCAGCCGCCATCGCGACGTCCCCGAACGAAAACACCTCCACCCCCTCCGTGTCGGGCACTGGGAAGCGGGGAAATAGGGGGACGGGTGTGATTTCCGGAGAAATGGCTGGACTTTTTGGCCATTGCTGCGGCGATCACACCCGTCCCCCTTAGACTTCGGTCATGACTCGTGCGGCGATTGTGACCGGGGCGTCGTCTGGCATTGGGCGGGCTACCTGCTTTCGGCTGGCGGCAGAGGGCATGGCGGTTCTGGCGGTGGGGCGGAACGCCGAGGCCCTGCTGGCGGTTTGTGACCTGGTCATCGCGGATGGCGGTGAAGCCGAGGCGTTGGTCGCCGACGTGACCGCCCCGGATGCGCCGCGCGAAATTGTCGAACATGCGACCGCACGGTGGGGCGGCGTGGACGCGCTCGTGAACGGGGCGGGCATCATCGCGTCAGGCACGGTCGCTGACACCGCAGACGGCGCGTTCGACGCGATGATGGACATCAATCTCCGCGCGTCGTTCCGACTCATCCGGGAGGCCACTCCGGCGTTGATCGCGCGCAAGGGCTCTGTTGTGAATGTGTCGAGCGTGGCCGGGCTGCGATCGTTTCCCGGTGTGTTGGCGTACTGCGTCAGCAAAGCCGCCGTCGATCAACTCACGCGATGCGCCGCCCTCGATCTCGCGCCACACGGCGTGCGCGTGAACGCGGTGAACCCAGGCGTCGTCGCCACCAACCTCCATCGCCGCAGCGGGATGGATGAGACGCGTTATGCCGTCTTCCTCGAGCATTCGAAGTCAACCCACCCGCTTGGACGCCCAGGGACTCCCGAAGAGGTGGCCGAACTGATCGCGTTTCTCGTGTCGTCCGCGTCGGGCTGGATCACCGGCGAGACGATCGCGATTGACGGCGGCCGCCACCTGACCTGTCTGCGTTAGAGTGTTTTTCGTTTGCGGGTAGCGGCCGCTCGGGCTTGAGAACCAGCCCGGTTCGATTCACGCGGTCGATGCAACGGCCGCCGCTAGTTTATCCGCAGGCGTTTGATAATCGAACTTGTTGCGCGGACGCGTCTTAAGCCTATCCGCAATCCGGTTGAGTTTCGCCTGGCTGAAGGTGCACAGGTCCGTGCCCTCGGGAAAGTACTGCCGGAGCAGCCCATTGGTGTTTTCGTTGGGTCCACGCTGCTAGGGGCTCTGCGGATCGCAAGAGTACACCTGGACGTTGGTCGCCAAGGTGAATTGCCGATGGGCCGCCATTTCCGACCCCCGATCTCAAGTGAGCGAGCGTCGCAGTTGTGGCGGGAGCCGGCGAATGTGACGCGCAAGGGTGCGCGCGGCGCTGGGCGCATCGATCTGCGGTGTGCGCACCAGGATCACGAACCGCGAGTGCCGTTCGACCAGCGTGGCGATGTGGAAATGATACGCCCCTCGAAGCAGATCCCCTTCCCAATGACCCGGGACGGCGCGACCCGTCGCCTCGGTCGGGCGCTCGCGAATGGAGACCAAATCCTCAATGCGCGAGTGCGTCAGGGCGAGCCGGCGCCGCGGGCCTGGACAAATAAGCTGCGATCGACCGTCTCGTGCGAGACCTGCATCTTGCGATTATCGCGATAGCGTCGACGCAACCAGGCGGCAATTTGCGGCAGCGACCAATCCCGCGCCAGGGCGGCCGCGACGACCGCGCGTAAGCGCGGTTGACGGGCCAAGCGACAGCGCTTCGGGCGTCTGGCGCGCTGCCACGCCGCGCGAGATCTCCTCGCGATCCGTCTCCGTCAGGGACCGCGCCGCGCGGTGCCGGGGACGCGGTGGGATGCCGCCCCACTCCTTAATGACCGAATAAATGGTTTGGCTCGAGGCGCCGACCGCTGCGCCCAGATCGCTGCCTTGACGTCTTGCTCATGTCGAATGCGTGCACGCTCCACCTCCGTGGAATCGTTGCAATCACCGCTTGAATTCACCCAAGCTGCGTTCCGGATCGATAGCCACTCGTGCGTAGCCCGGCCCTTCCGAACGTCGCTCGGCCTGGTTTTCAAGGCCGAGGCCTACACACGCAAACGACAAAGACTCCGTTAGCCCCTGCCCTTCACTGCCTCGAAATAGCGCACGCCCTCGACTTCTGCGAGAAGGCGCGCGGCTCGCAAGCCGGCTGCGCCAAGCATCGCGACGATCTTCCCGGCGGGCTCGGCGGACGCCTCAGCGTTGCGCAAGAGACCGAATAGGCCCGGGCGGCTCACATGGTCCAGCACCACAATGCGGCCACTCGGCCTGACCACTCGAATGGCTTCGGCGAGTGCTGCGGCGGAAGCCTGGCCTTCAAAGCCCACGATGACCGCGACGTCCCAGTGGCCCGGATCAAAAGGCAGCAGTATGAGCGGGGCGTCTTCGAAGTCCACGAGGCCGCCGGCCGCGGCCGCGGCAGCTGCCACCCTGACGTCGGCGCCCGCGCGCCGATCGACCACCGTGGTTTGCCCGTTCAGGCTGGTGATGACGCCCACGGCTCCGGCAAGGCCCGGCATGCCGGCGCCGCAGAACAGCACCCGGTCGCCGCCCTTCACCCCAAGCATGGCCACCGCCGGTGCAAATGACCGGTCTCGCGTTCGCTTGATCAGCTTCAGGATCCCAAGTTCTGTAAACACGTGTCCTCCACGGACGTTCCTACCCCAGATGATATAGTTCGTACCCGTGAATACTGGTCTCCCTCTTGCTTCCGCCGACGGCAAACTCGGCATTCTTCTCGTCGGTCTGGGTGCGGTCAGTACCACCACCATTGCCGGTGTCATGGCCATCCGAAAAGGCCTGGCCAAACCCATCGGGTCGCTCGCCGAGATGGGCACCGTGCGCCTCGGCAAACGCACCGAAGGGCGTTCACCCGCCATTCGCGATTTTGTGCCGCTGGCGCCCCTCAACGACATCATCTTCGGCGGCTGGGACATCTTCGACGACAACTGCTACGAAGCCGCCAAACACGCCGGCGTACTCGACGAGAAGCTGCTCGATCAGGTGAAAGACGAACTGTCGGCCATCAAGCCGATGTCGGCTGTGTTCGACCGCCATTACGTGAAGCGTCTTGACGGCCCGAACGTCAAGAAGGGCAAGAACAAGAAGGATCTGGCCGATCAGCTGATCGCCGACATCCGCAAGTTCAAGGCCGACAACAACTGCAGTCGAGTGGTGCTCATCTGGGCCGGGTCCACTGAGATTTTCCTGACCGAGCAGGCGTGCCATGCGACGCTGGCGGCGTTTGAAAAGGGATTGGTCGACAACGACCCCGCGATTTCGCCGAGCCAGATTTATTGCTATGCGGCACTGGCGGAAGGCCTGCCGTACGGCAACGCGGCGCCCAACCTCAGCGCCGAAGTGCCGGCGCTCCGTGAGCTGGCGAACAAGACGGGCTCACCCATCTGCGGCAGCGACATGAAGACGGGCCAGACGCTGATCAAGACGATCATTGCGCCCGGCCTCAAGGCCCGGCTGATTGGCGTGGCCGGCTGGTACTCCACCAACATCCTCGGTAATCGCGACGGCGAAGTGCTCGACGACCCCGAGTCGTTCAAGTCGAAGGAAGAGAGCAAAAAGGGCGCGCTCGACTACATCTTTCAGCCGCACCTCTATCCCGACCTCTACAAGGACATCGCTCACGTCGTGCGCATCAACTACTACCCGCCGCGCGGCGACAACAAAGAAGGCTGGGATAACATCGACATCTTCGGGTGGCTCGGTTACCCGATGCAGTTGAAGATCAACTTCCTGTGCCGCGACAGCATCCTGGCGGCGCCGATCGTGCTCGACGTGGCGCTGTTCCTGGACCTCTCTAAGCGCGCCGGGTTCAAGGGTATCCAGGAATGGCTCTCGTTCTACTTCAAGAGCCCGATGCACATGCCCGAGCTGTACCCCGAGCACGACCTCTTCATCCAGCTGATGAAGCTGAAGAACACACTGCGATACATGCGCGGTGAAGAACTCATCACACACCTCGGTCGCGAATACTACGACTGATTCACACCAACAGAAAGACGCCATGGCCCGTTTCCAACCCGCACTGCTCGGCGGCCTCTTCATTGGTGTGTTGTCGGCGTTGCCCATCATCGAGTTTGCCAACTGTTGCTGTCTGTGGGTGATTACCGGCGGCATGCTCACGGTCTATCTGGAGCAGCAGGCCACCCCCAAGCCAATCGAAATGTCGTCGGCCGCGTTGAGTGGCTTGATTGCCGGCGCGGTTGGCGGTCTCATCTCCAGCCTGGCGAGCACCCTGAGGCTCCGCCTCACCGGCGGCGTGCAGCAGGATGCCATTGAGCAGGCTTTGGCGAACATCCCCAACATGCCGCCCGAGACGATGGAGATGATCCGCGGCTTCGGGACCGGGCCGTCGCTGGCATTGGTTATAGTGGCCATCACGGTGCCGCTGTATGCCGTGTTCGGCATGCTGGGCGCGTTGCTGGGGACCGCGTTTTTCCGCAAGAAGGCCACCCCGGACGGGATGGTCGGACCGACCGCGTGAGCCCGACCGAACCTCGCGGGCCGGAGATCGACGCGCTGCTCAATCTACTAAACGAGCAGCGTGTCCTCGAACCTTCCGCAGACTGGCGCGCGAATGCGCTCGCCAGCGACCCGTCCGTCTACGAGCGTGCCGCCGCGGACCCCGAAGCGTTCTGGGCGGGGTTCGCCGCTGAACTCGAATGGGCGCGCCCCTGGACCCAGGTGCTCGACTGGCAGCCGCCCCACGCGAAATGGTTTGTCGGCGGCCAACTCAACGCGAGCGTCAATTGCCTCGATCGTCATGTGCGGACGTCGCGCCGCAACACCGCCGCGCTGATCTGGGAAGGTGAGCCGGGCGACCGCCGCACCCTGACCTACTGGGACCTGTACCGCCAGGTCTGCCAGTGTGCGAACGTCCTGAAGTCTCTTGGCGTGAAGAAGGGCGACCGCGTCGCCATCTACCTGCCGCTGATTCCCGAACTCGCCATCGCGATGCTCGCGTGCGCGCGTATCGGCGCCGCGCACTCGGTGGTCTTCGGCGGCTTCAGTGCCGCCGCGCTGCGCGATCGCATCACCGACGCGCAAGCGTCGGTGCTCATCACTGCCGATGGCGGCTACCGCCGCGGACAGATCGTACCCCTCAAACAGACCGCCGATGAGGCGCTCACCGGCACGCCTTCGATTCAAAACGTCCTGCTCGTGCGGCGGCAGCCGGGTGAGATGTTCCCCGTGCACGTCAAGGAAGGCCGCGATCACTGGTATCACCGCCTGATGCAGGATGCGTCCCCAGACTGTCCGGCCGAACCGATGGATTCGGAGGACACACTCTACCTCCTCTACACGTCGGGCACCACCGGAAAACCCAAAGGCATCGTGCACACCACTGCGGGGTACCTCGTCGGCACCTATGCCACGACGAAGTGGGTGTTCGACCTGAAGGACACCGATGTGTTCTGGTGCAC
>SYFT01000056.1 GCA_005799825.1 Acidobacteriota bacterium
GACATCCGGCTTTTCCATCTGTTCGAGGAATTGCCGCGCATACGCGGACAATGACTCGACGTACCGCCGCTGCCCTTCCGCATAAATCGTGTCGAACGCGAGCGAGGACTTGCCCGATCCCGAGAGTCCCGTGATGACCACCAGTTGGTCGCGGGGCAGGTCCACATCGACGTTTTTCAGGTTGTGTACACGCGCCCCGCGGACGGCGATCCAGTCGTGCGCCATATGATTCTTGTTAGTTTATGCCGAGTGCTCCGAGAACGTCGGCCGTATCCTGGCCCAGCACCGGTGCGGCACCCAAAGGCACGGGCGCGTGTCCGAACGGCGATCGCACCGCGCGAAGCCCTTTTCCCTGCACCACCGTGCCTCGAGCGGCAATGTTGGGGTCGGCAAATGCCTCGGCGGGTGAGTTGACGGGCGACAGGCAGACATCTTGCCCTTCAAAACATGCCAGCCATTCCGCTTGTGTCCGCGAACAGAAGACCTCGCGCACATCCCGAATGACCGCGGCCTGATCCTCGGGACCCGTCAGGTGCCGCCCACAAAGATCTGGCCTGCCAATCGCGTCACAGAACGTCGTCCAGAACTTCGGCTCCATCGCACCAAGCGCGACTTGGCGCCCATCACGCGTCTCGTAAATATTGTAACAGGCATGTTCGCCGAACGTCGGCAACTCGCCGACGGCGCCAGCGCCGCCGTCGACCAGGTCTGCCGCACCCGGCAGCATCACCCAGAACAACGCGGCATCCTGCATCGACAGGTCCAGGCTCGCGCCCTCCCCGGTTGTTGTGCGTGCGAACAGCGCGGCGATCATCGCGACCACCGCGCTCATCGCGCCGCCCCCGACATCGGCCATGAACATCTTCGGCAGATGTGCGGGATGCGGCCGATCGGCCGCAAGCACTCCGGTGACGGCCACATAGTTCAGATCGTGGCCGGGGCGTTCGGCGTACGGTCCGGTCTGGCCGTAGCCGGTGATCGCCGCGTGCACCAAGCGCGGATATTTTTCCCGGAGTTGCGGGCCTGAGACGCCGAGACGCCGCGCTGTCGCCGGGCGAAAACTCTCCACGACAATGTCGGCGCGCGCCACGAGCGCGTCGAGCACGGGGACGGACTCGGGCTCGCGCAGGTCAAGGACGACGCTGCGTTTGCCGCGATTGAGCAACAGGTCATAGACGCTGCGCCCTGCAACAAACGGCGGCAACTGGCGGATCGGATCACCGCCACGCGGGTCTTCGACCTTGATGACCTCGGCACCCAGTTCCGCGAGCATCAGCGTGGCAAAGCCCCCTGGGAGGAGCCTCGACAAGTCGAGCACGCGGACACCAGACAGCGCAGCCATGGGAAAGCAGGGATGCTATCATCGCGGCCTTCGGAGCCCTCGGAGTATTGATGAGTACACAAATCAGAAAGCCGTCGCTCGCCCTTTCCCTGTTTCCCGTCGCCATGCTCGTAATGCTCCTGGCTGGATCGGTGGCCCTGTTCGGCGACTCGAACTCCGGAGGACCGAATCAGATCGCGCTGATCCTCGCCGCGACCATCGCCGCCGCCGTCGGCCTGCGCCTGGGCCACTCGTGGAAGGACCTGGAAGCAGGCATCGTGCACGGCATCTCGCTCTCGATGAGCGCGATCCTGATCATGCTTGTCGTGGGCGCGCTGATCGGCTCGTGGATTCTCGCTGGTGTGGTTCCCACGATGCTCTACTACGGCCTGCAATTGCTCACGCCCGCTGTGTTCTTCCCAAGTGCCTGTGTCCTCTGCTGCCTCGTATCGCTGGCGACCGGAAGCTCCTGGACCACGGCTGGCACCGTGGGAGTCGCACTCGTCGGGATTGCCGCCGCTCAGAACCTGCATCTGGGCCTGGCCGCGGGCGCCGTCGTATCCGGCGCCTATTTCGGCGACAAGATGTCGCCGCTGTCTGACACCACCAACCTCGCGCCCGCCATGGCGGGCACGGAACTGTTCACCCACATCCGCCACATGGTGTGGACCACCACGCCGAGCATCCTGATCGCCCTGGTCCTCTTCACTGCAATCGGGTTGACCACAGCGGCGCCCGCTGACACCGCCGCGGTCAATGCGATTCGCGCGGCGCTCGGCTCCAGCTTCGCCATCGGTCCGCACCTGCTGCTGCCCGTCGCACTAGTGCTGGTGGTGGTCATCCGGAACGTGTCGGCAACCCCCGCGCTTATGGTGGGCACACTTACCGGGTGCGTGTTCGCGGTGCTGTTTCAGCCTGCGGCGGTCACGACGCTGGCGGCGGCGCCCGATCTTCCGCACTGGGCCGAACTCATCAAGGGCTGCTGGCACTCGCTGGCTACGGGATTTACCCTGACCTCGGGGAACGCGGCGCTCGACGACTTATTGTCTCGCGGCGGTATGGCCAGCATGCTGAATACCGTGTGGCTGATTCTGGCGGCGATGACGTTTGGCGCCGTCATGGAAAAGACCGGGATGCTGGGTCGCATCGCTGAGGCCATACTTGGCGCCGTGCGCGGCACGGGCAGCCTGATTGCCGCCACCCTCGCCACCTCGATCGGCATGAACATCCTGGCATCCGACCAGTACATGGCGATCGTGCTGCCCGGGCGCATGTTCAAGGCCGAGTTCAAGCGTCGCCAACTGGCGCCCCAGAATCTCTCACGATGCCTAGAGGATGCCGGCACGCTGACCTCCCCGCTTGTTCCATGGAACACCTGCGGGGCCTTCATGGCGCAGACGCTTGGCGTGGCCACCATCGCGTACCTGCCGTACGCATTTTTTAATCTGATCAACCCGGTCATCTCGGCCATCTACGGCTTCGCCGGCTTCTCCATCACCAGGCTGGACGAGGGGTCAGGCGCCTGAGAACGACATCCGAAAGAGGGTGTCGCTCGACGAAAGCACCATGCCCCCCGTCGCGTCGAACGCGACGCCCACCAGGTGCGGCGCCGCAATCATGAGTTCGGCGACGGGCGCGGTGTCGCGCACGTCCACGCGATAGAGCCCGGAGTCGCCGGCCAACGCGTCGGCCACGAAGAGCATGCCCGACGCGTCAAACGCGAGTCCCTGCGGGCGCCCGAACCCTCCGCACACCACCTGCACGTCGCGCTCTGGCGTCACGCGGTAGATCACGTCGTGTGCCACAAGCGTGGGCGCCGTGACGTAGAGGCATCCATCGGGCCCCATCGCCAGGTGGAACGCCGCCACGCTCGCTGGAATCGTCGCGTATGGCTCCACATGGCGCGTGGACTCGCCGGACTTGCCCGCGCTGATCCGGAAGATGGTGCCGGTGCGATCGCCGACGTAGAGCGTGCCGTCGGCGCCGCACGCCAGGCCGGTCGCCACGCCGAGATCGGTGGCGTACAGTTCCGCACGGCCCTCACGAGTGAGCTGGTAGACTTGCCCCTCGAAGCGACTCGACACATAGACGGTGCCATCAGGGCCCAGGGTCAGCGACGTCGGATTGGCGATGTCGACCGCCAGCGCATCCTGCGTACCGTCGGGATTGAGCCGGCCGAGGGGCACGGGCGCCTTTGTGCCACGAGTGCCGCTGTAGGTGAAGTACACCGCGCCGTGCGCGTCACAGAGCGGGCTGTCCACCTGGTGGACGCCACTGACAAGCACGGTTGCGACGTCGAGCGCCAGCGCGCCTTCCGGCACATCGGCAACGCACACCGGTAATGCGCCTCCGGCCGCGTCGGCCGGCACCAGCACGTCGAGGGACCGGCGCGATGCAAACACGACGCGAGTCTTCACGCCGCCGATCGTGACGTCTGGAGGCCCGTCGGGAGGAATCGGGAGATCGGCGCCTAGCAACGTGACCCGTCCACCGGGTACCGCGGCCCCCGGGCGGAGTGAGGTCAGCGCCGGCACGAACTACACATCGTCGAGTTCGACGTTCCAGTAGACGTAGTCGCGCCAGCTCTCGGGCGCGTTCCGCAAGCCGAACGTGATGCGAATCGCCGGAGCCTTGTCGGGACGTTTCGGTGGTCGAATCAGGTGCAGGTGCGCTTGGGCTGGCGTGCGACCGCCCTTGCGCCGGTTGCAGGTGATACAACACGTCACGATATTTTCCCAGTCCTTGCGGCCGCCCTGAGCGACCGGCACGACGTGGTCAAACGTCAGTTCGGCGATCGGGAACACGGCGCCGCAGTACTGACAACGATGATCATCGCGCGCGTAAATATTGGCGCGCGAGAACGGCACGTAGTCCAACCGTCGCCGCACCCGAATCCGGCGAAGGAGACGAATCACCGACGGCAACTTCATACTGAATGTGACGGCGCGTATTTCGCGGTCGTACACCGAGACAATTTCGACCTTGCCCTGACACCAGAGAGTGATCGCTTTTTGCCAGTGCACAACCCGCAAGGGTTCGTAGGTGGCGTTGAGCAACAGCGTCTGTTCCATGACGATACTGGCCTTGATTGTCGGTCAGATGATGTGCGGTGTCAAGCGGTGACGGCAGGTAACATCAACGTTTTCAGCAGGTTAGAGTCATGCCATGGCGGCCCTCCGCCGACCGGCCGATACAGCGGTGATGGAACACGTGCACTACGCCCTACGAGCCGGCCTGGTGCTGCTGCTGGCGATGGCATCTTCGGTCTGTGCTGCCCGGGCGATGACCCAGGGCGGCGTTTACCCATCTCCCTTTCCGACCGTGCCCTCACCGGCCGCGCTCAGGCCCGACACCCAGCAGGTGCCGTGGAGTCCGGTCGCAAGCGCGGTGCTGAGAACGGCGCTGCAGTTCCAGGGCGTGCCGTACCTCTGGGGTGGCGAAAGCCCTGTCACCGGATTCGACTGCAGCGGGTTCGTGAGATACGTACTGGCGCAGCATTCGGTGCCGGCACCCCGCACCGCCACCGAGCAATATGCCCTGGGGACCCGCGTGAATTTGCGAAATGTTCGCGCGGGCGACCTGGTGTTCTTCTCCACCGTCGCGCCAGGCCCCTCCCACGTCGGACTAGTGATCAGTGGCGTGGAGTTTGTCCACGCGCCCGCCGCATCAGGCGTGGTGCGCATCGAGCAGATGCGATCGTCGTACTGGACGTCGCGGTACGTGGGTGCCCGGCGCGTGCTCGGGGCTACTCCGGGCCCATTCTCGACAGAATGATTTGCTGGCGGCGCAGCAACCGCGCATTGGGCCGTGCGGGGCTGTAGACGCGCGGGTTGATGATCGCACCGGCAAGCAGTGCGGCCTGTGTCTGGTTCAGCTCCGACGCCGGGATCCCAAAGTACGTGAGCGAAGCTGCCTGGGCGCCCCAGATACCATCGCCCCACTCGATCAGATTCAGATAGAGTTCGAAAATGCGGCGCTTGGACAGCTCCGCCTCAAGCCGGCGCGTGATGAACAACTCGTGCACCTTGCGATACGGGTTGCGTGAGGGTGACAGATACAGATTTTTCGCAAGTTGCTGCGTGATGGTGGACGCGCCTCGCGCAAATTCTCCACGCTCCCAGTTGGACTCGAGTGATGCACGAATTTCGTCAAAGTCCAGGCCCTGATGCTCCCAGAACGCTGCGTCCTCGGCCACCTGGACGGCCCGCTTCAGCTTCGGCGAGATGCGGTCGTAACTCACCCACTGCTGCCGGCG
Organism: Acidobacteriota bacterium; assembly: GCA_005799825.1. GTDB lineage: Bacteria > Acidobacteriota > Vicinamibacteria > Vicinamibacterales > SCN-69-37 > SYFT01. The sequence continues at coordinate 5,577 of SYFT01000056.1, forward strand.
TCTGGGTGTTCGGTCCTTGGCCGCGGCTTGCGACTCTCGCATGTGCATGAATGCCGTCGACACGGGCGGCGTCTTCGCGAGCGCGCGCACATCCGGCAGGGTCATCCACGTATACGAGAGCATCGCGAAGCCGATCGCAGCGGCCGCCAGCGCGATTCGCAGCGCTCGCCGCATCAGACGACGATCACGACGCGGATGCGTACGCTCACCAGCGGTGTGGATGCGACCGTGGCGCCGTTCATGATGGCAAGCGTCGCCGGGTCAACCGCGCGCGGCGCCGGAGATGCGGCGGTGGACGTCCACGTGTCGCCTGACCACACGGTGTACTGGCCGACACGGAAGGGCTGAATCTGATCCGCCTCAGCCTGGGGCATCGTCCGGAACGATTCGATCGTATTCGCGAATGTGCCCTGCGCCCTGCCAAACGCCTGGGCGGCGGCGACACCTGCCACAAGGGACGTCGTCGACCCTGCGGCGATAAACGCCGCGCGCACGACCTCCTGCTCACCGCGATAGGTGCCCACATAGGCACACAGACCGTTGATAGTCGTTTCGCCGCCGCTAACTTCGGTGAATTTCGCCGCGGTCATCTGCGTCCGCGCCACTTGGGCTAGCCCTCCGCTGGCGTTTGGCACTACTCGCAGCACCACGGCGGCCTGCGCCTCGCCGTCCGGCTGAGCTGTGACCTGCGACGCACCGTTGCTGATCTCCCAGCCGTCGGGGAAGCGAAGGGCGATCCGCAGGATGGGATGCACGAACTCGCAGCCGCGCACGATGCCCTGTTCCCGGCTGTCGCCCCACACCACCCCAGGCAACCGTCCACTGAACTCCGCAGCATTAACAGTCTGTGCCCCCGGCCCTTGCGCAGCGGTGACAAGATCTTTCACAGCGGCGATGCGGTCTTCCGGCAGTAGATGTGTCGTGAGGAAGTTCGGCACACCACGACTCAACTCTAAAACTTCAGACAGGCGGCCGAGCGTGCTCAGCAGACCAACCATCCCCGCAGGGCACCACCCACTGGACGAGGCGTAACCGACGCCCAGACGATCAGCCCCACGGTCGGCATCACGGCCGTGTTTGAGAAGCGTCAGACTCATGGCCACCTCGAGTCCGCCAAACACGCCGCCGTATTTCTCCGGCGCGAGGATGCGACCGACACCAAGTCCGAGACCAGTAAGTTGCTGTTTCGAATACGCACTGGCGCCATGGAGTGCCGTGACGTGCGCAATCTCATGTCCGAGCACATTCGCCAGTTCCGCCTCACTCTGCAGGAAGGGCACAATGCCGCGTGTGACGTAGATGAACCCGCCCGGCAAGGCACACGCATTCACCGCTGACGCGTCCACGACGACAAACGACCATGGCGGGTTAGGGTGATGCGATTGTTTTGCCATCACGATGCCCACGCGAGTGACAGAGGCCTGCCAACCCGCGTCGTCGTAGACGCTCATGTCGGCGCGAATCTGCTGATCGGATTCGCGACCCAGCGCGATCTCCTGGGCTACGGACAGGAAGTTCAGCTGGCTGCGCCCGGAGGCGGGCGTGGTGACACAGGCCATCGCGACAACGGCGACAACCGCGAGGCCATATCGACGAATCATGCGCCTACCTGCTAAGAGGCGTGCGGCCAAGCGACTTTGCAAGCGCCGTCACCACCTTCTCCGCATTGTGGATGGTGGCACCGCTTCCCATCAACCCGATTCGCCAGATCTTGCCGGCGAGCGGTCCAAGTCCGGCGCCAATTTCAATCTGGTGCCTGGTGAGCATGCAGTCCTTCACCTCGGAGGCGTCCACGCCGTCGGGCACACACACAGCGTTCAGGCTGTGAAGGCGATGGGCCAGAGCCGGCAGCAGGCAAAGACCAATGGCGTCCAGTCCCGCGACTAACGCCGAGTGCGCGTCCGCATGCCGCTTCCAGCGCGCCTCGAGGCCCTCCTCAGCGGCCTCGGTCAGGGCCGCATGCAGGGCGTAGATCATGGGCGCGGAAATCGTGTGGTGATACCTGCGCCGGACCCAGAAGTCTTCAAGCTTCTTGACATCGAGGGAAAACGGCGGAGTGCCTGCACGCCTGTGGCGCAGACGCGCGGAGAACGTGATTGGCGCGAGGCCCGACGGCGCGCCAATGCCTTTTTGGGAGCACGAATAACAGGCGTCGGCGTTCCACGCTGCCACATCCACAGGCACCGCCCCGAGCGACGTCACGGCATCGACGATCAGCAGTGCGTCGTGCTGCCGCGCGATCGCGGCGACTTCACCCACCGGATTGATGACACCGGTGGATGTTTCGCCGTGGACGATGGCCACCACGTCGAAGCGCCCATCGCTCATCACCCGCTCCACCTGCGCGGGATCGATCGCCTGTCCCCACTCGCCCTCCAGCCGCTCGACAAACGCGCCGTGAAGCGCGCACACCTGCGCCAGTCGATCGCCGAAATAGCCGTTGACGACGCAGAGCACCATCATGCCTGGCTCAAGCAGATTAGCGGCGGCGGCATCCATCCCCGTGGTGCCGGTGCCCGAGAGCGCGAAGGTGAAGTGATCCGGCGGCGCCTGGAACAGGGTCGTCAGTCGGGCGCGCACGTCGTCGAGCAGGAGCACGAATTCCGGGTCGAGGTGTGACCGCAGCGGTCCGGTCATGGCCTGCATCACCCGATCCGACACGGGAGATGGACCGGGTCCCATGAGGAGCCGTGGAGTGGAGGGCAGAGCGGATTTGGGCATGGTCACATTTTTTGCGGATGTTTCACGACTGCCACTGCGCGAGCGCCGCGCGGATGTCGTCGGCCACGGCCGTGCTCACCGGCAGGAGCGGAGCGCGCACGGGCCCGCCATACGCGCCCATCAGAGCGAGCGCGCACTTCAGGCCGGCCACACCATGCGCGCTCGACACCAGTTGCGCGATTGCAGTAATGCGGCGTTGCAGCACGAGCGCCTCGGCATGCCGATTTGTGGTGGCCAGCGACCACAGCTGTGTGCACACGTCAGGCAGCACATTGGCCACGGCAATGATGGCGCCGCGCGCGCCCGCCACCGCCGCGGCGTGTGCCACCGGCGCCCAGCCCACCAGCACGTCGAACGCGCTGTCGGTGATCGCCGCGAACTGGCCGAGGCGCTCCAGGTCGTTACTGGTTTCCTTGATCCCGATCACGTTCGGGTGCGCTGCGAGTGTGCGCACGATGGGCACAGTGAGGCTGAAGCCCGCCATGCCTGGTACGTTGTAGAGCATCACGGGCACCGGTGAGGCGTCGGCCACCGCGCGGTAGTGCGTGATGAGCGCCTCATGCGTCATCTGCGCCTTGAAACACGACGGCGCGCGCACGAGGACGCTGTCTGCGCCGTTGCCCGCCGCACGGACACACGCCGCGATGGTGCCACGTGTAGACTCGCGCCCGGCGCCCACCAGCAGCGTGCGGCCGGCCGGCACGACAGCGCGCGCGGCAGCAACCACACGATCGGCCTCAGTCTCATCGAGCAGGCCGGCTTCGCCATTCGAACCGAGCACGAGTACGCCGGCCACAGGCGCGCGCAGCAGCCGGGTGATGTTGTCTACCAGGGCCGCCGGCGCGAATTCGCCGGTCACCGAATCAAACGGCGTCGGCACCGGGGGAAATACGCCACTAAAGTTCATCGGATCGTCATCGTCCCTTCGGAGGCTATCGGCGTGGGGCCGTTGTGTCAACGACGGATCCGGCGACACCGGCCCTCGCACCGGCCACCGTCTGCAACGCCAGCACCACGACAAAGAGTGCGGCGGCCGGTAGTAGGAGCCAGGGCGCTGCGTACATGGCCGTGAGCGCTTCGCCGTCCTTCAGGAGTCCACCCCAGCTGGGCGTTGCGCCTCCGAATCCGAAGCCGACGAATGACAGTGTGGACTCGGCCGCGAGCAATGCGGGAATGAGCAGGACGAACTCGATGCGGAGGAACCCGTAGGCGGCCGGCAGCAGGTGGGTCATCACCCGCCAGCGCCCCGCGCCAAGGGCACGGACGGCGGCGGCGTAGTCGCGTGTGCGCTCGGTGGCGACAATCGAGCGCACGCCACGGGCGACGTCGGGCCAGGCGACAAATGCAAATAAGATTGTCATGAGCCAGAAGGCTTCGGCCGGACTGATGACGAGGGGGCGCGTGGCCCTCAGTACGATCACGAGATACACGATCGGCAGGACGAGCACGAAGTCGGCGACCGTCGTGATGAGTGTGTCGAGACGGCCGCCGGAGGATCCGGCCACGGCACCGAGCAACGCGCCAAGCAACAACGCACCGCACGCACCGAGCACGGCGACGCCGAGCGACAACCTGGCGCCGTACACGAGTCGGGCACACAAGTCGCGGCCGAGCGCGTCGGCGCCGCACCAGAGGAGCGGACCCGCGCCCGGGTCGATCGAGACGAGGCGCCCGTTCGTCCACCATCGCAGCGGCACGCGGGCGGTGTGATCCTCGACATAAGTGCGGTCGATGCGATTGACGAGGCGTTGCCGATAGACGAACGGCGCGTGCCACCCATCGGTGTCATGCAGGTGCACGCGCATGGGCGGTGCAAACGCGCGATCACCAAATGGCAGATCGGGCGGGTTCGACGCAATCCACGGCGCGGCTGTCGCCACGAGCAGGATGGCGCACAACACGGCCGCAGCGGCTCGGCGCATCACGAAAGATCCCTCACCCTCGGGTCAACGACCGAGCGCAGGGTGTCGGCCACAAGGTTGCCCACGGCCAGACAGACACCGGCGGCGAACACACAGCCGGCCACCAGACGCACGTCGCCATACTGCACGGCATCCAGCATCAACCGGCCAAGTCCGGGCCACGACGTGGCGAACTCCACGGCGATCGATCCGCTGAAGAGGCTGCCGATCACAATGCCGTAGACGCCCAGCACCGGCCGCAGGGACTGGCGAGCCGCATGCACCCACACCAGTCGATGAGACGGAATGCCGCGGGCGGCGGCCGCAAGCAGATCGAGTGATGCCATGGCGTCGTGTGTGGCCTGCGATTGCAGGCGCTCGAGTGCCGCGCCCACAGGCAGGCCCAGGGCCAGCGCCGGCACTAGCAGGTCCCCTGGCGCCACCGAAATCCACGCCGTGGTCGTCGCGATATAGAGCAGCACTAAGACTGCGACTAGCGGCGGGCAGGCGAGTACCGCGATCGATGCGGTCGACACCAGCCTCGAGACCCACGTCCCTGAGTAGGCACCCGTCACCACCCCTAGCGGCAAGCCGATAAGCGTGGCGAGCAACAGCGCTACGAACGCGAGGCGGGCGGTGTTCGCGCCGCGTTCAGCAACCAGTGCTGCCACGGGCCGATCGAACTTCGCTGATTCGCCCAGATCGAGCCGCAGCAGATCCCAGGTGAACTGCGCCAACTGAACGGGAAAGGGCCGGTCGAGCCCGAGCCGGTCGCGCGTGTCCGCGATCGCCTTTGGGTCAACGCCTTCCATCACGTCAGTAGTGGTTTCATCGCCGGGTGCGAGACGCGCCAGGACAAATGCGGCGGTCGACACCGAGAGGACGACGAGGAGCGCGGCCACGAAGCGGCGAAGCACATGCGCCGCCGTGGCGTGAATCACCGTCGCGGACCCAGAACGAATAGCTCTTCCGCATTCCACAACACGGGCGGCTGGATGACGGTTGGCGTGGCTCCACCCACGCGCATACTCATCGGCACGGAGACATGCGGCGCAGCAAACCACAATGCCGGTACGTGATCGGCGAGCAGTTGCTGCGCCTCTGTAAACTGCCGCTTCCGTTCTGCATGGTCCATGGTCTCGGCCAGTTGCAGCATGAGCGCGTCGATGCGGCCTTCCCACTCTGAGCCCGCCGTCGGCTGATTAGGATTCCAGAAGTGCATGGGGCCATTGCTCAGCCAGAACGCACGGCTCCCGGTCGGGTCTTTTGAGTTGGCCTGCGCGCCGTAGTAGATCCCTTCGTAGTCGCCGCTCGCGTAACGCGCCTGTACGACCCGTTGGTCCATGGGGACCACATTCACCTTGATTCCAACCTGACGCAACTGTTCGCCCACGAGCGTGCTTGTGCGTTCGCGCTCGGTGTGTCCACTCTGCGTCAGGAGCGAAAACTCGACGGGCCGATTGGACGCGTCATCAAGCACGCCGTCGCCGTTGCGATCCTGCAAGCCGAGGGACGTGAGGAGCGTGCGCGCGCGAGCCAGGTCAAATGGCGTCGCCCCAAGATCAGGCACGAACCAGTCGCCATGACCTGGCGACACCGGGCCGTACACCACCGCCGCCGCGCCAAGATGCACCGTGTCTACGATGGCCTGCCGGTTCACGGCGTGTGAAATTGCACGGCGAAATGCTTCCTGCGCCAGCCAGGGTTTATCGGCGACGGCTTTTGAGCCAGGCGTGAGATTAAACCAGAGCGTGCTGACGTCTATCGCGGGGCCGACATCCACGAGTGTGACGCGGCCCGCGGTCTCCGCATCGCGCAACATGGCGAGGTCTTCTGCGCGCGCACCGCCGTTGGTGAGATCAGAAGTGCCCGATTGCAGGCGCAAAAGTTCGGCATTTTGTTCGGGCACGATCTGTACCTCGAGTTCGTCGAGATACGGCAGCTTCTGTCCGGTGGCGTCCGTGCGCCAGAAGTGGGGGTTCCGGACGAATCGCAGGTGCTGTGCCGGCGCGTACGCCTGGAGCATGAACGGGCCCAGGCCAGCCATATCTGAGAGATTCGCGCTGGCGCTCCATGCGTCGCGGAACGTGCCGGCATCGAGCGCCGCCTGCAGTTTGTGCCGCGGCAGGATGGGTACACTGTCGAGAATGGCCAACCCTTGTCCAAACGGCGACGGGAACGTGAGCACGATGTGGTGATCGTCGATGGCGCGCAGTTGGAATGACTGGCCCTTGGCACGCATATCGAGGGCCAGAGGACTCTTCACGCGTTCGTCGTAGATCGCCTGAAATGTGAACAACACATCCGACGCGGTGAAGGCCGTGCCGTCAGAAAAACATATGCCCCTGCGAAGGGTGACCGTCCACGTCAGGCCGTCGGGCGTTCCGGTCCACTCTGTTGCGAGGCGCGGCACCAACGCTCCGGTGTTCGGGTCTACCCGCAGCAAGGTGGCTTGCGTGAGCAGCGCGGTCAACCGGGCCATCGGCCGTGCCTCCACGAGGCGATTGAAATGGGTGGGTTCCGTGCGGTAGGTCGCGACCAATGTGCCGCCGTTTTGGGGGACCGCATCAGCCTCGGATTGTGGGGCACCACAGCGCCGGGAAAAAATGACCGCCGCAACAACCAGGGCTATCACCAGAGCCAGGCGGAACATACGGGAGGGGGTCATAGCGCTCCTACAATCGAGTCTAAAAGTGTCATTCGGCCATCGCAGATGGCGCGTATTATGAGGTAGTTACGCGACTTGGGGGGGGCGGCCCCCGATGAAGAATTACATCTTCAACTTACACATTTTTGCGGTTCGGCTGACGATTTTGTAAGGCTCCAGGGTCACGTGCCAATAAGGATCCTGCGAGAACCGCGGTTTGTCGGGCGTATTTTCACGCCCATGTAGTCATCTCTATCACTTGTCGGTGGTACGGTCCGTGCGTACTGGCTGGTTTCAGTCGGCGAGCCCAAGGTGGCGCTTCGCCCCGTTTTGAGTGAATGTTTTTATGAACGCAGACAGTCTCATCCCCCGTCGCGTGTCCAACGTCTGGGTCGCCCTCCTGGGCTTCGCTTTGGTCGTCGGACTCGCCCTTCCCTCCGTCGCGCTGGCCGCTGACGGACAGCGAGCCCGGATGTCGAGCGAGTTGTCGCGGAAGCTGGCGCAGCCCGACGACGGGAGCCAGATTGCGGTAATCGTGACCGCCCCCCAGGACGAGGTGGACCGATTGGCGAGAAGGCATAACCTGCGGGTCAAGCGGATGACATCGGGCGCGGTCTTTTACGGTACGCGAACCGAGGTCAACTCGTTGTCGGCTGACTCCGGGGTGAAGGTCATCGAAGAAGACCGGCCGATTTACAGCACCATGGCCATCACGCCGCAGGCCACCGGCGCGGACCAGGTGTGGCGCGGCGAGTCGGATTCAACGTTTGGCGGCATCACGGGCCGGAGAGTGGGCGTGGCAGTGCTGGACTCCGGCGTGTCGTCACATCGGGATCTGACGAATCGCCTGCAGGTCTCGTATAACTTCACGGACCCGCGGGGCGGCGTGCGCGAAGGCGGTCGCGACGGCTACGGCCACGGCACTCACGTGGCGGGCACGATTGCGGGCAGCGGCGCCGGCAGCCGCAGTGCAGAGGGCACGCCCTACATCGGCATGGCGCCGGGCGTGTCGCTCATCAGCATGAAAGTACTGAGCGACAACGGTTCGGGGTATGTGTCGGACGTGATCGAGGCGATCGACTACTGCATCAAATACCGCTATCGCCTCAACATCAAAGTCATCAACCTCTCGCTAGGCCACCAGGCATCGGAAGCGTATCGCGACGATCCCCTGGCGCTTACCGTTGAGCGCGCGGTGGCCGCCGGCATCGTGGTGGTGGCATCTGCCGGCAACATGGGCAAGAATGCGGCGGGTGTGCCGATTGTAGGCGCCATTGTGTCGCCCGGGTTTACGCCTGGTGCGCTCACGGTGGGCGCGTTGAACACCAACGGCACGGTGTTCCGGAATGACGACAAGGTGGCGACGTACAGCTCGCGTGGTCCGGTGGTGAACCCAGGCACACCCACGCCGGCGACACCCCAGGACCTGCCGAAGAACACACTGCTGAAGCCGGATGTGGTGGCGCCTGGCAATGCCATCGTATCGACCATTCCGAGGCGGAGCCTGCTGTGGGAGACGCTGCCGGATCGCCGTGTGACTGGCGCGAGTGGGGGGACCTACCTGGTGCTGTCGGGGTCGAGCATGGCGGCGGCGGTGGTGAGCGGCGCAGCGGCGATGTTGCTGCAGGCGAATCCGGATCTGACTCCGCGTCAGGTGAAGACGGCGCTACAGCTTACGGCCCAGTTCATTCCGAACACGGGGATCATCGCGCAGGGTGCGGGGTCGATCAACGTGGCCCTGGCAGTGAAGTTTGCAATGCGCGCAGACGGCGACACGGTGCAGACGTCGAACACGATCGGCGGCGAGCAGTCCTTCGGCGGCGGAATGGCCTTCGGCCAGCAGTCGACCTGGGGAACAACGCTGGTCTGGGATAACACCTTGGTCTGGGATAACACCTTGGTCTGGGATAACACCTTGGTCTGGGATAACACCTTGGTCTGGGATAACACCTTGGTCTGGGATAACACCTTGGTCTGGGATAACACCTTGGTCTGGGA
>SYFT01000057.1 GCA_005799825.1 Acidobacteriota bacterium
ACAGGCCGGGCCGATGACGATCGGTCCGGAGCCGATGACGAGGATACGTTTGAGATCTGTACGCTTGGGCATCGCTTGACTCAGGCCGTGGCTTCCATCGCATCCACGAACTGCGAAAACAGATAGTCGGCATCGTGCGGCCCGGGTGCCGCTTCAGGGTGATATTGCACGCAGAATACGGGCTTCGTGGTGTGACGCAGTCCTTCAATCGTGCCGTCGTACAGATTCAGGTGCGTGACCTGCACGTCGGCAGGAATCGATTCGGAAGCGATCGCAAACCCATGGTTCTGCGAGGTGATTTCAATCTTGCCGGAGTTCAGTTCCTTGACCGGGTGATTGCCGCCGCGATGACCAAACTTGAGCTTGAACGTGCGCGCGCCCAGCGCGAGGCCCAGCACCTGATGGCCCAGACAAATGCCGAAGATGGGCACGCCGGCCTCCACGAGCGCCCGTGTGTTGGTGATGGCGTAGTCGAGCACGGCCGGGTCTCCGGGGCCATTGCTGAGAAAAATTCCATCCGGTTTCGACGCAAGGAGCTCGCCGGCCGGAGCTGTCGCCGGATACACGCGCACCTGGCAGCCGTGGGCCGTCAGGCGGCGAAGAATGTTCCACTTCATGCCGAAGTCATAGGCGGCGACACGCAGGGGCCGCGTGCCCTTGTGACCGGGCGCCACCACGAACCCGTCGGGTCCGGGGCCCCCGGACCAGTCAAACGCCTCTGCACACGTCACCGTCTGCACGAGGTCCGTGCCTTCCATCTTCGGAATGGCACGAGCGCGCTCCACCAGATCCTCTGGCTTGTAGCCGCTGCCGATGGCGATCACGCCACGCATCGCACCACCCGAGCGCAACGTACGAGTCAACGCGCGCGTGTCGATGTCGGCAATGGCCACGATGTCGTGACGCACGAGGTAGTCGCGCAACGTGCCTTCCGACCGCCAGTTGCTGGCGATCGGCGACTCGCTGCGAATGATGAACCCGGCAATCTGCGGCGTACGAGACTCAATGTCCTCCTCGCTCACACCGTAGTTGCCGATCTCGGGACAGGTCATGGTCACGATCTGCCCGGCATAGGACGGGTCGGTGAGGACCTCCTGATACCCGGTCAGGCTCGTGTTGAACACCACTTCGCCCGCGGTCTCAGCCGCCGCACCCGCAGACCGCCCACGAAACCACTTCCCGTTCTCCAGCGCCAATAATGCGTCCATAACCCTCTACCTTACGGAAATCTCCAACGACAGGCGTATTAGCGTCTGCTGGCCGGCCCGCACCACGGCGGTGGTCGTCACGCTCTTGTGCCCGGCCATGTCCACAGAAATCCTATGCGGACCCGGCGCCAACTCGGGCACCCGCATCGGCGCCGTTCCCACCGATCGCCCGTCGATGGACACGGAGGCGCCTGCCGGCCGTGTCTCAACATAAACCGCGCCGGTGATCGCGACTGGGGCCAACGCAGCCGCGCTGACCAACTCCACGGTGATGTCACGCGCCGGGGCGCCCTTGCTGACCGTCACCCGCTGCGCACGCCGTTGATAGCCAGACCGCGACACCGCAATGTTGTACGTGCCAAACGGCAGATTGCGAATCGTGGCCGGCGTGGTGCCACGGGCCCGCCCGTTAACCGACACCAGGGCGCCAGCCGGTATCGACCGCACCAGCAGCCGGCCACGTCGAACATCAGCCGCCGGCGCCGGAGGCGTCACAGCCGGGGCCGTCACCGCAGCAGCCGCACCGGGAGTGCCAGTGGCGGCCACGAGAACGTCTGTGTCGGTGGCCCTATCAGGCCGCGTCGAAGGCGTGGCCTGCGCGGCAGGCCCCTGTGTCGCTGCCGGTCCTCGCAACCAGTATCCCAAACCTGTGCCGGCCAACGCCGACGCGATGACAATCGCGGCGATGAGCCCGCGGCCACGCGACGGTGCCGCGTCACTCCAGGCGGCCAAATCCGGCAAAGACGGTCGACGCAGCGCTTTGGGTCGGAAAGACATCGCCCCCGGCAGCGCCGCAACCGGCGCGACGAGTGCGGGCACAGGCTCGTCGCGAGCCGCCGGCTCGATGGTGCTGGTCACTTCAGGCTCCGGCGCCACATCCAAGAACGATGGCGTATGCCCCCGCGGTATCACGACCGGTCCCACCTCCGCTCCCGTGGTCAACGCCTCAACAAACGCGGCCGGTGTGGCAAACCGCAGCCCAGGGTCTGCGGCCAACCCGCCAGAGAGCGCCTGCCTGATCGCAACGCGCAGGTCGTCCGACGTCCCGGTAGTCAACGCGCTTGCCTGCTCGTCGGCTCCGCCCGGCCGGCGTCCCGTCAGGAGTTCGTGGGCAATGACCGCCAGCGAGTACACATCCGCGCGGATGTCCCAGGCACCGCCCTCGACCCGTTCCGGCGCGGTGTACGGCCGACGAATTGGTGCCCCGATACGCAGTGATTCCAGGGCAGGAACCACGCCAAATCCGGCTACGCGCAGACGCGTCGCGCCAGGCGAGTTGTCGCGCGCGGCTGTTAGGACGAAAATGTCGCGTGGGTGCAGGGCCCCGTGCCCCACGCCCGAGGCCCACGCCGCCTCGATCGCATCGGCCAACTGGTGCAGCAGCGGAAGCGCAGTCTCGATCCGCGCCGGAGCTAAATGCCGAAGGCTCACATCGAACGTCTCGGCCACCACGTACTCGCTGGCCAGGAACGCCGTGGTGCCTTCCAATCCGGCACCGAGGGCTGCTACGACGGCCTCGTGCTCGATCGGGGTCGCCGCAAAGCGGCGCAACGCGTCGGCCAGCTTCGAGGTCACCTCGGGCACCACATCAAGGCGGAACGCCTTGACGGCCACGAGTTTGTCCATTTGGGGTTCGAACGTCCGAAAAACAGGCCCCAGAGCGCCGCTGCCGATCTGGTGCAGCACGCGAAAGGGGCCGAAAGCGGGCGGCGCGGTAAATCCGGCGGACTCGTCGAATGGCAGCGCTGAAACTCCTAAAATGACCGTGTCACTTTAGCACGCGATACAGACCCACTGTAGTAAATTGACTGCCGTGCCCGCGCAATCCGATTCCACCATCGACACCCTGGTCCGCGCCTCGATCGATCTCCGGCGCTTTCCCTGGATCCGGCCGCTGGTGGCGGCGTATTCCTCTGATTTTTCCAGCGTGTCCAGTTTGTTCGCCGGCAACCCTGCCGATCCCGACGCATGGACGCAGGCGATCGCGCGTGTGCAGAAAACGACGCGCGACCGCGCGGCGCTCAGCAAGGTCCTGACGACGCAGCTCGAGCGACGCGGTGCGCCGGCCCAGGCGCGATCGGTGGCCGCCAGGCTCGGGGACGACACGACAGTCGCGGTGGTAACGGGCCAGCAGGCCGGCCTCTTCGGCGGCCCGCTCTACACGTTGTTAAAGGCCGTCACCGCCATCCGCCTTGCCCGCAAGGTTTCAGCCAAGCACGGCATCGCGGTCATCCCGGTCTTCTGGGTGGAAGCCGAGGACCACGACTGGGATGAAGTACGCACCGCGCGCGTCCTCGACGCCGATCTCGCGCTGCACGAAATCACTCTGGACGACCTCGAGGGGGCCGGCGTCAAGCCGGTGGCCTCCCTGGTACTCGACGAGGGGATTGGAGACGCGCTTGGCGCGCTCGAAGCCGCGTTGCCGACCACCGAATTTACCGCAGAGCTCATGGCGCGACTCCGTGCGCACTATCGGCCCGGCCAGCGGATGGGCACCGCGTTCGCGTCGTGGCTCGACGACTTGCTTGGGCGCTACGGCCTCGTCGTGTTTGAAGCCGCAGACCCGGCGGCCAAGCCCGTGGTGGCGTCCCTGTTTTCGCGCGAGTTGGAGGCGCCCTGTCGCACCGCGCACTTCGCGAAGGCCACAGGCGAAGCCATGCGCGCACTGGGCCACGAGCCACAAGTACAGCCAGGCGAAGACAGTGTGGCGTTGTTTTATCTCGGCGGCGGCGATCGCGTGGCAGTCAAGCGGCGAGACGACGGGTATGCCATGGGCGAGACGGTGCGCCCGCAGGAGGATATCCGACGCGAAGCTGCCGAACACCCGGAGCGCTTCAGCCCCAATGTGCTGCTGCGGCCCGTCGTGCAGGACCGGCTTTTTCCGACGATCTGTTATGTCGCGGGGCCCAGCGAACTCGCGTACCAGGCACAGCTTGGCGCCATCTATCAGGACTTTGGCGTCGAAGTGCCCCTGCTGTACCCGCGAGCCAACGCGACACTGCTCGACGCAGCCGCCGTGAGATTCCTGGACAAGTATCAGGTGCCGCTTGAGGCGCTGCAGCCGCGCGACGAAGCCGCCCTCAATCGCCTGCTCGAGCACCAACTACCTGTCGGCGTTGAGGAAGCGCTCCACGCGGCGTCACAGGAAATCAGCGTCCGCATCGGCGCCCTCAAGGCCACGATGCCCTCCATCGACCCGACGCTGGTCGGCGCCGCCGACGCCACGCTCGACCGCATGCAGGAAACGCTCAAACACCTGCACGCCAAAATCATTCAGGCGAGCAAGCGGAAACACGACACGCTGCATCGCCAGTTCACGCGCACCCAGGCGCTGGCATTTCCCGAAGGCCACCCGCAGGAACGGATCGTGGATCTCGCGTTCTTCCTGAATCGCTACGGCCAGGCCCTGTGCGACCGCCTCATCGAAGGCCTCCCCCTCGCCATGGGCCAGCACTACGTCGTGCAACTTTAGCCCATCGCGACTGAGGCAGTTTTCAGAGCCGACTCGGCGTTCAGAAGGCGGCTCTTCGCGGCCGCGATCCAGGCCAGGTCTTCAACCAGGAGATCGCGCGACACGGCAATCGCCGCCGCCGTGACGTCCGGGGCGGGACCGCCGTGGGTGCGGCGCACCGCCACAAAGTGCTCGGGACTGAGAAGCGTGACCAGTTCGGCGTCGGTGTACTCGATCGCGGTACCGGTCACGTCCTTCGAAATCTGCGCCACCACATCTGACAGCGACCGGCCAGACTCGGCGTGTCCCTCGCGCACCAGGCGCGCGGCGATTGTGTGGCCGGCCTTGAACGGCAGACCTCGCTCCCGCGCCAGCGTGTCGGCCAGCTCAGTCACCGCAATCCAGTTTTCGCCGGCCCGGCGGCGCATCTTCTCGACATCGAAGTCGGCGTCCTGCAACACTACGGCCACGAGCGACACCGCGCGAATGGCGTCCTTGAACATCGTGGCCACGAGCGGCTGCAGGTCGTCCTCGGTGTCAACGATGTCGCCGAAGGGCGTGTTGTGCACCGCCACCGGAATGGCGCCCGCCTGGGCAAAGGCCTTCGACGCGAGTGCGCGGGCGTGCTCGAGCGCCACGGGATTTCGCTTCTGCGGCATGATGCTGCTGACCTGCACGAACTCGTCGGTCAGCCGGAGATAGCCAACCTCCATCGTGCACCACAGCAACAGATCCTGTACGAGACGACCAACGCCGACGAGTGTGACTGCCGCCGAGCCTGCCGCTTCCAGGAGGTAGTCCACTGTGGCGATACTGCCGTAGGTGTTCCCCGTTGTGCCGTCGAACCCCAGCAGCGCACTTGTGCGATCGCGATCGATCGGAAAGCCCGTACCGGTAATGGCACACGCACCGAGCGGATTGACGTTCACCGAGGCGTACGCGGCCTTCAAACGGGCGGTGTCGCGTTCGAGTTGCTCAATGGCGCCCAGCAGGTAGTGCGCGACCGTAGAAGGCTGCGCGGGCTGCGTGTGGGTATGCGCCGGAAAGATCGTGTGCCGATGCCGGCCGGCGACGCCGACAAGCGACTGGCGCAACTGCACCGTCGCCGCAGTCAGTCCCAGCACACACTCGCGCAATCGCATTCGATACATCGTCATATCGATATCATTGCGACTGCGCGCGGTGTGGAGCCGGCCGGCGACGTTGTCGCCGCACGCCGCGACGACCTGCCGTTCCAGATAAAAAAACAAATCTTCGCATGAGCCGTCATATACGGCGCCGCGCACGGCGCCGAGATCGATTCTGTCGAGCGCGCGTCGGATCGTCCGCGCATCCTCCAGCGACACAATGCCGGTGTCCTGCAGCATCACGAGGTGCGCGTAGTGAATCGCCATCAGCGGATCGAGGAAGAGTGTCTTCGCATCCTCGAAATTGTCGTTGAGTACGATCCGTACGTAGTCTGGTGAAAACGGCATAGGGTCCTATCCGGTGCCCGTACGGCCGACCGCGCGGGAGGGAAATGCTGTGGCGCCGAGCCAGGCGGCTAGGCGGGTTTCCGCAGTCTCGACCGCAGAGTAAACGGCGCCCATCGACTGGGCATCGTCGCCGAGCGACGAAATGCCGATGGCGGGTATGTTCGGCACGATGCGCGCCACCACGCGGCGCACAGGCTCGGTCAACAGGTCGCCGGCGTGGCTGAGGCCGCCTCCGAAGACGACCAGCGCGGGGTCGAGTACGACCACGATGTTCGCAACGGCCGTGCCGAGGTAGACCGTCAGTTGTTCGATGACGGCAATGGCCCGCGCATCTCCCGCTCGCGCGGCTGTGATGATGGTGGCGGCGTCCGCTTGCTGCGATTCAGGCATGGACACGGCGCCGATGTGGCTTTCGAGATATCCACGCTCGTCGAAGTCGGCCTGCCACTCGCGCATGTCCAGATTCATATGGCTGATTTCCCAGGCGTATTAGTGGTGGCCGCGATGGAGCCGGCCGCCCACCACCACGCCGGCGCCCACTTCGGCACCCAGCGCGAGAAAGACGAAGTCGCTGACCCGCCGCGCGGCTCCCTGCCATCGTTCGCCAAGGGCCGCTATGTTCGCATCGTTGTTCACCCGGACCGGGGCACCCAGTCGTGCCTCAACCAGATCGCGCAGCGGAAGGTCCACCCATCCGGCCAAATTCACGGCTCTGATCACGCGACCCGCATGGACGTCGGTCACACCCGGGGCGCCGATACCGACGGCGTACAACTTGGCCGAGTCGCGGCGCGTGGTGGTAAACACCTCACGCACAACGGCACAGAGCTGGTCGACGATGGCCACGCCGCCAGCCGAGTCGGTGGGCATCTGGCGGCGCGCCAGCACTTTCCCCTGCAGGTCCGCCAGCGCGACACGCAACGTGCGCGAGCCTACGTCCACGCCCACCAGATAGCCAAACTCGCCGTTGAACTGCAGCAGCACAGGCGGCCGTCCGCTCCGCAACGTCCCCATGCCGACTTCGTGCAGCAACCCCACTTCGTGCAGCAGGTCCTCCACCAGCGCGGAGACGGTTGGTGGGCTGAGTCGCGTGGCTTTTGCCAGGTCGGCACGTGAAATAGGCCCCGAGCGGCGAACGGCCTCCAGCAGGTGCTGTCGATTCACGCGCCGCGTGTTAAGACTTCCGCCGGCGGCGTTACCATTCGTAAATTCGAGTGAGAGGGTCACGGATACACTTCGTTCAACGGTTTAACAAAGTGAAAATATGTCCCGAGCTGTGATGTGTCAAGCGAAGCCCCGACGCGGCCAGGCGCATCTGCCGTAGACTTTTGTAACAAGAAATGGACGCTCGCCCTCCCGTCAAGATCAGGCCGGTCGCACCTCGCACAACTGGAAGACCCGCCAACGAATCCCGGCGCCGATTCTGGCGCCTGGTGATTTTTGTCTGCGGTGGCATCGGCGCGCTCGGGCTTGTCTTCGCCGGCTACCTCTGGTCCACCTACGCCACCCAGATCGACGCGCGGCTGGGCGGCGAACAACGGGCGATTCCGCGTATCTTCGGACGGCCCTTCGAATTGCGCCCCAATCAGGCGCTGACCCCCGCCCAGCTCGAACAGCGACTCAACGACGTGGGATATGCCTCGCGGACGGTGGTCGAACAGCCCGGAGAGTTTTCGGTGGGCAGCAGTGTGGTGGTGCTCCGCACGCGCGGTGACGACACGAGCACGGCCCGCGTGGAGTTCTCCAAGGGCACGGTGCCCGTCATCGCCAAGATGGTCAATCAGGAGACCGGGCGCGCCATTCCGCGGTTGACGCTCGAAGCCCCGATGCTCACCGCGATTACCACCGGCGAAAAGCGCCGTTACACGCCGCTCGCGGCCATCCCCGGCCGCGTGCGCCAGGCCGTGCTCGCCATCGAAGACCGCCGTTTCTACGACCACCCTGGTGTTGACGTCATCCGATCGGCCGGCGCGGTCGTCACCAACCTCTTCGGTGACAAGGAGTACTTGGTAGGCGGCAGCACCATCACCCAGCAGATCGTGAAGAACACGTTCCTGACCCCGGAAAAGACGATACGCCGTAAGGTGCAGGAACAGTTCATGTCACTGGTCCTCGAATCGCAGTTTACGAAGGACCAGATTCTCGAGCTCTATCTCAACGATGTGGTGCTGGGGCAGCGCGGCCCGTTTGCCATTCACGGCGTCGCCGAAGCTGCGCGAATTTTCTTCGGCAAGGACGTGCGCAACATCACGCTGGCCGAAGCCGCCACCATCGCCGGCGTCATTCAGTCACCGTCGCGCCTGTCGCCCTTTCGCAACCCTGAGCGGACGCTCGAACGCCGGAATGTGGTGCTCGGCGCCATGACCGAGGCCGGATATGTCACAGAAGCCGAGGCCGCTGCCGCGCGGCAGACTCCGATGGGCCTGGCCACCCGAGCGCTTGAGAACGAAGCGCCCTACTTCGTGGATTACGTCAGTCAACTCGTGGACGAACGGTATGCCGGCCTGCTCCAAAAAGGCGCGGCCGTTGATGTGTTCACGACGATCGATCTCCATCAACAGCGCATGGCGCAGGAGGCCGTCGCGGATGGCCTGGCGCAGGTAGACAAACAACTGGCCGACCGGCGCCGCAAGGGGCAGGCTCAGGCCGCGCTGGTGGCGGTCGATCCCCGCACTGGTGAAATTCTGGCGATGGTCGGAGGTCGCGCCTACAACGTGTCGCAGTACAACCGCGCGGTCACGACTCGGCGCCAACCGGGCTCGGTCTTCAAGCCGTTTGTGTATCTGGCAGCGTTTGAGCGGATGTTCGCCGAAGGCGCCACTGAGCCCACACCAGCGACGCTCGTCATGGATGAGCCCACGATCTTCATGGATGGCGACCTGCCCTACGAGCCCGGCAACTACCAGAACGAATACGACGGGATGATTTCGCTGCGCCGCGCGCTGGCCCGCTCGCGCAACATCGTGGCGATCAAAGTCGCCGAACAGACCGGCTACGAGCAGGTGGCCGCATTGTGGACGCGCATGGGCGTGGGCACGACGGCCAAGGCCTACCCGTCAATCGCCCTCGGTGTGTTCGAGGCGTCGCCGGTTGAAATTGCCACGGCCTATACCCTGTTCTCGAACGGCGGCACCGTCCGTCCCCTTCGCGCGCTCACCCGCATCGTTGAAGACGGCAAACCCCGACAACTCACGGCCGGGCCGTCACGGACGGTGGCGCGCGCCGATACGTCGTATTTGGTCACCAATATGATGCGGGCGGTGATGAACGAAGGGACGGGCGCGGGTGCGCGCAGCAACGGATTCCAGCTCGACGCGGCCGGGAAGTCGGGCACCACGAACGACCTGCGTGATGCCTGGTTCGTCGGATTTACGCCGGAGTTGCTGACGGTCGTCTGGGTCGGGTTCGATGACAACCAGCCGATTGGGCTGGGAGGCTCGCAGGCCGCGCTGCCCATATGGACGGCGTTCATGCGCAACGCCCTGGCCGGCCTCGCCAGCGTCGGCTTCGCCGCGCCCGACGGCGTGGTCTTTGCGGAGATCGACCCGGATACCGGGCTGCTTGCCGGCCCACTGTGTCCCAAGAAAGTTCCCGAGGCCTTCCTGGCAGGCACGGTCCCCGTAGCGTTCTGCGACCACCATACCCATTGACCTCCACGGATCAGCCTAGCCGACTGCGTTATACTGCGTTAGCAGTCTCACCCAGGGACTGCTAATAACGGATTTCATGGCTGCCGACCTGACAGACCGTCAGCGCCGCATACTGGCGCGCCTCGTCTCGGAATACATCGAGCAGGGGGAACCTGTGTCCTCGTCCTGGCTCGCCGAGCATTCGGGCCTGGGCGTGTCGTCGGCAACCGTCCGCAACCTCCTCACCCGCCTTGAAGAACAGGGATTGGTGCATCAGCCGCACACGTCGGCCGGCCGGATTCCGACGGATGCAGGTTACCGGTTGTACGTGGACTCGCTGCTGCAGGCGCGGCGCCGACTCAAATCCACGGGTGACCTGGAGAACCGGCTACGGCGGGCGGATGCCGCTGGCGGCCTGCTCGAAAATGTCTCGCACGAGCTGGCCCTGGCCTCCCATCAAATCGCGTTTGCCATGACTCCGGCCAGCGCCGCGGCTCGACTGCATCACATCAGTTTCGTCAGCCTCGACAGCCATCGAGTGCTGGTCATCGTGGTTGCCACCGGCAATCAGATCACCCACAAAGTGGTGGAAACCCAGGAGTCGTGTGATGTGGCCGTACTCGAGCGCGCCGCACAGTACATCAACGCGGAATTCGCGGGCCTGACGCTGCTTGAAGCGCGCGAAGCCATCCTCGCGCGCATGCGCGAAGAGCGGATGTTGTATGACGTCCTGCTGGGCCGCGCGTTGCGATTGGCCCAGAGCGGCCTGGACGAAGTGGCGACCGAGGACTCACTTCACGTGCAAGGCGTCTCGTTCCTATTTGACGGCGCGCTTGGCGGATCGATGGATCGCGAATACGTCACGCTCGAAACGCTGCGGGCGCTTTTCAGGCTCCTCGAGGAAAAGCACCGGCTGGTGGAACTGCTGACGTCGTACATCGACGCCGATGGCCTCACGGTGGTGATCGGGTCGGAGCACTCGTCGCCCGACATGCACCCGTTCAGCCTGGTTGCGTCGACGTTCCACGACGGCCAGCGCACTGGCACCGTGGGTGTGATCGGCCCCACCCGCATGCGATACCAGCGCGCCATCACCGTGGTGGACGGCGTCTCGCAGGCCGTCACGCGAGTGCTAGAAGGAAATTAGGAACTGGGGAAGTTAGGACATTCGTGATGACCAACGACGAGATGAATGGCGGCGCGGCCGAAGCCGCGACAGCCACCGAACACCCGCTGCAGCAGGAGCGGGACGACCTGCAGGACCGTCTGCTCCGGACTGCGGCCGAGTTCGACAACTACCGCAAGCGCACCGACCGCGAGCGGCGTGAGTTGCACGACTTCATCACGACCGAGGTGATGCGCGACCTGCTCCCAGTGCTCGACGACCTCGAACGCACGATCAATGCGGCGGCCGGTGCGGGAACCTACCCCGAACTGGCCAGATTCCTCGAGGGTGTCACCCTGATTCAGCGTCAGTGGATCGATGTCCTGCGCAAGCGTGGCGTTGAGGTCATGGACGTGGTCGGTCAGCCCTTCGACCCCGAGTGGCACGAGGCGGTGGCAGACGAGCCGGCGAACGGGCGCCCCGACGGCGAAATCACCGGAGAACTGCGACGCGGCTACCGCATCGGTTCAAAGCTGCTTCGAGCCCCCATGGTCAAGGTGGCGAAAGCGTGAGCGCTCGTGACTATTACGAAATACTCGGCGTGGCGCGCGATGCCGGCGAGAGCGATATCAAGAGCGCCTATCGAAAACTCGCGCTAAAGTACCACCCGGATCGCAATCAGGGCAACGCCGAAGCGGAAGAAAAATTCAAGGAAGGTGCCGAGGCGTACGCGGTACTTGCGGACGCGGAGAAACGTGCGCGTTACGATCGCTTCGGCCACGCCGCCGTCAACGGCGCGGGCCAGGGCGGGAGCCAGGGGTTCAACCCCGAAACGTTCTCTGACTTCTCCGACATCCTGGGAGACTTCTTCGGCTTTGGTGGCGGCGGCGCGAGACGCGGCGGCCCCGTGCGCGGCAGCGATCTGCGCTTCGACCTCGAAATTTCCTTTGAGGAATCCTTCGAAGGTGCTGAGACGCCGATCCAGATTCCTCGCGAAGAAGGGTGCGAACCGTGTGGCGCCACCGGTGCGGCGCCCGGGAGCAGCAGGGAAACCTGTCAGCAGTGTGGCGGCCGCGGACAACTGCGATACCAGCAGGGCTTCCTCGTCGTCTCACGGCCCTGCGGCCAATGCCGCGGCACCGGCCAGATCATCCCGAAGCCATGCCCCTCCTGCCGCGGCACCGGCCGCGTGATGAAAGACCGGCGCGTCACCGTGCGCATTCCCGCGGGTATCTCTGACAGTCAGCGGCTGCGGCTGCACGGCGAGGGCGAACACGGCGCCGCCGGAGGCCCTCCCGGCGACCTCTACGTGGTCATCCATGTCAAGGCGCACTCCAGGTTCATGCGCGAGGGCGACGATCTCTACATGGAAGTGCGCGTGCCCTTCCCCACCATGGCCCTGGGTGGTTCGTTCAAAATCGACGGCCCGGCCGGTCTCGTCGACGTCAACGTCTCGGCCGGTTCGGCGAATGGCACGCTCGTATCGTTCCGCGGCAACGGCATGCCGAACGTCTCGGGTCGCAGCGCCGGCGCGCTGCACGTGCGCCTCGTCGTAGATGTGCCAAAGAAGATCAGCAAGGAACAGAAAAAGCTGATCGATCAACTCGGCAAGACGATGCCGATCGAGACGCTTGAGGCACGTTCCATCGAAGGGGCTGACGACGACAAACCGTTTTTTGAGCGAGTGAAGGATCTGTTTGGCTGAATCCGCACGCGTGTATCCCGGTCTGGACGTCACGTGGCCGGACGCACCACCGCTAGACGCCGACGAGGTGGCAGGCCGTGTCCTGGCCGAAGTGGATACATTCGGCCCTGTCGCCGCCGAACCGGTTCCGTCAGGACTCCGTGTTTTTTTTGGATCAATGGACGACCGCAATGTGGCCGCCGCGCATATTCGCGTGGCACTGGCCTGTCGCGCTGAACCGGTGGACGTGCCCGACGAACAGTGGGCCGAACGCAGCCAGGCGGCGCTGACCGCGGTCACGGTCGGACGCCTCACTGTGGCGCCGCCGTGGGATCTGCCGCCCGATCGTGCCGGGGTCATTGTCATTCAGCCGTCGATGGGGTTCGGCACCGGCCATCACGCCTCCACGCGGTTGTGCCTGGGGCTGATGCAAGAGGCGCCGGTCGCAGGTGCGCGAGTGCTTGACGTGGGTACGGGATCGGGAGTGTTGGCCATCGCGGCCAGGATGCTCGGCGCCGAATCGGTCGTCGCGGTGGACTTCGATGCCGATGCTGTCACGTCCGCGCGCGAGTGCGCGGAGCTGAACCACATGTCGAACACGATCGACATCCGGCAATCGGATATCGAGCACGAGGCTGTGGTGCGCGGCGAACCCTTCACGCTCATCCTTGCGAACCTGACCGGCGGGATGCTCGTGCGAATGGCGAGCCGCCTGCTGCAGTTGATGGTCCCGTCCGGCACGCTCATCGTCAGTGGCGTCACGCACGAAGAAGAAACAGCCGTCACCGGCGCGTTTGCCGACCTGGGCGCTCAGTTGCGCGCGCGGCTCCTTGAAGATGAGTGGGTCGGCCTTCGGTTCTCGGCTCCCCTCCCAGGAACTTGACCAATGCGCCCGGGCGACCGGACCTCGGGGTATCATCAGGCGCGGCAAGGGCCCTCAACTCTTTTTACGATCGGTGGATGATGCGACACTTGAGCTGGCACGGACCGATAATTCTTGCGCTGACCCTGGCGGGAACAATCGGCACACACGCGGACACCTACCCACGCCAGCCAGGCGTCGATGCCCGTCACTACGTCTTTCGTCTCACGCTGCTCACCAGCGAGACAAACGACATTCAGGGCGAAGCCACGGCGACGTTCAGGGTGCTTACGGCAGGTCTGCGCGAGGTCGCGCTCGATCTGGCAACTCCGCGCGCCGATGGCAAAGGCATGACGGTGGCGACAGTGACGTCGCAGGCCGGCCCCGTGCCCTTCACCCATCGCGAGAATCGGCTTCGCCTGACGCTTCCGGCCGGAGTGGCGGCCGGCCAGGACGTGACGTTCACCATCTCATATCGTGGCATTCCCGCAGATGGCCTGCGGCTCATCAACAACATTCACGGGGAGCGCACGGCCTTCAGCGAAAACTGGTACAACCGCGCGCGGCAGTGGCTGCCGATGATCGACCATGTTGCCGACAAGGCCACGGGCGAGTTCATCATCACCACACGGGCTGACTACCAGGTCATCGCCAACGGCGCGTTGATCGAAGAGATGGACCTCGAAGGTGGCCGGCGCCGCACACACTGGCGACAAGACGTGCCGATTTCCTCCTGGCTCTACGCCGTGGGCGTCGCGCGGTTTGCCGTCAGGCATGCCGGTCTTGTCCGCGGCGTGCCGCTCGAGTACTGGGTGTTTCCTCAGGACGCCGAGAAGGGCTTTGCACTGTTCGAGAAGGACGCGCGACGGTCGTTCGAGTTCTTCGCAGACTACGTCGGGCCGTACGCGTATCAGAAGCTCGCGCACGTGGAAGCCGCTGGCATGGGCGGCGGCACCGAACACGCCAGCAGCATCTTTTACGGCGAAAAGGGCATCACCGCCGGCAATGGCCCGGTGGTCCACGAAGTGGCGCACCAGTGGTTCGGAAACGCCGTGACGGAGAACGACTGGAACGACATCTGGCTGAGCGAGGGCTTCGCCACTTACTTCACGTTGCTCTACACCGAACATGCCGAGGGGCGCGACGCCTTCGCCGAGGGCCTGCGCCGCAGCAGGGCCACCGTCTCCAGGGTGGAGACCAGCCTGCCGAATGCGCCGGTCGTACATGTGAACCTCGACGATGCGGTGCGCGAGCCCACGAACGCGCTCGTCTACCAGAAGGGCGCGTGGATCCTGCACATGCTGCGCGAGAAGGTGGGCACAGAAACGTTCTGGCGCGGCATCCGCGAGTACTACCGCCGCCACATGAATGCCACGGCGTCGACCGATGACTTCCGCCAGGTCATGGAACAGACATCCGGCCAGGACCTGACGTGGTTCTTCCGGCAGTGGCTGAACCGCTCCGGCGTGCCCGCCCTGTCCGGCACGTGGCACTACGATGCCACAGCCAAAGAAGTGGTGGTCACGGTCCGGCAGACGCACACCGCGGAACCGTATCGGCTGTCGCTCGGCGTGGGCCTGGTGTCCGCCGCAGGCGCGCTCCCGAGCGTGCGGCAGATGGCCGTCGACCTCCGCGAGACCACGGTGCGGTTTTCTGCCGCCAGTGAGCCGGCCGCGGTCGTGCTTGACCCTACGGTATCGACACTGGCCGATTTCGGCGCATTCGTAAAAGCGCCGCCTCCGATTCGCTGACGCGCGAGAGGCGATAGGCATTTACACGCAAATGGTCGAACGATCCATCCGTCTGGGCGAGGGTTTCACCTGCGGCGAGGTCCGCGGTGGCAATGGCGTCACCCACACGCTTGTGGACCTGCCCGGCCTGCGTGGAGTGCTCTATTCGCGTCCCTGTGACGGGGCACACGGCGGCGACATTCACTATCTGTCAGTGTGTGGATCTGGATTAATGTCACGGATCTGTCTGGCCGATGTGGCCGGGCACGGAGAAATCATGTCGGCGATCGGACGCGAGATTCACGACCATCTTCGGCGGAGCGTGGACGTGGTTGACGAACGGAAGGTTCTGTCGCGATTCAATGATCGTCTGAACAGCCAGGGCGATCGCGCGATGACGACGGCCGTGCTCGTCACGTATTATCCGCCTCGGCGTCGCCTGACGGTCTGTTACGCCGGTCATCCGGTCGGCTGGCTCTATCGCGCCGGCAGTCAACAGTGGGTGTCACTCCAGTCAGAGACGTCGCACCCGCAGCACCGCCCGGCCTTCGTCGACATTCCGCTCGGGGTCGGCTTTACGCCAACGTTCACCCGTCATCGCTTCACCGTCGCCCGCGGCGATCGCATCATGCTCATCACGGATGGGGTTCTTGAAACTGCGTCGCCCGAGGAGCACCAGCTGGATCGACGCGGGATAGAGGACCTGCTCAACGCGGGAGACGGCAATTGCGAAGACATAGCCGACCGTCTACTGACGTCCCTGCACGCGCATGCGGGCACCGATGAACTGGCGCACGACGACGTGACGTTTTTTCTGGGCGAGTTCGGCGACGGCCCTCCAGGTCCGGCCCTCTGGCATGTCGTGAAGAACCGGCTGCTGAAGCGCGCGTCCGCCTGACGCTCGCTACCAGCCCCAGGCCGACGACACGAGGGTCAGGGCTACCACCGGGGCGGTTTCCGCGCGCAAGGTGCGCGGCCCCAGGCTGAGGAGTCGCGCTCCGACCGCAACCGCCTGCTCCACCTCGGTCGCCGCCCACCCGCCCTCAGGGCCAACCAACACGAGGACGGACTCTGGCGGTGCCGCCGCCGGTCGCCAATCGGCCGCTGGCGCGCCGACGGCCGGTTCCACGCACATGAGGCGCAGCGCCGCCGACGCCCGCAGGCACGCGCTGAGATCAGCCACTGGCAGCACCTCGGGCACCACGGCTCGCCGACACTGCGTCGCCGAGGCAATCGCCACTCGCTGCCAGCGCTCACGCGCCGCGCCGCTCTGCCAGGCTTTGGGCGGCACCGTCACATGCGCAGTTCGGAGGGGCTGGATGACCGCCGCGCCCAGCATCGTGGCGTCGCGAACGACCGCATCCATCTGATCCCCCTTGAGCACGCCAACCGCCAGCGTGATCGAGGCCCGCGCCTCGGGAATCGGCGTAATTGGCTGGAGGTTCACAACAGCCACGCCCTGGCGCGTCAGCGCGCCCACTTGTCCAGTCCACTCATGGCCGCGACCATCAAAAAGGGACACCGCATCACCAGGCGCCATGCGCAGTACGTGGCGCAGACGATGCGCTTCATCGCCGGTGAACTCGACGCCGCCGCTGTGCGGTTCGCCCAATGGCCAGTACACGCGTGGAATCGACACTGGCGTATTGTACGACTTCGCTCCCCATGGCCTCATTGGCCAATTGGCTCATTCCCCTAATGGTTGTATTCTGATCCGCGGCATGGTGTTTCGCGGTCAGACGCTGGGCAAGTACAAAGTGATCGAGCCGCTGGGCAGTGGCGGATTCGCCACCGTCTACTTGGCGGAAGACACGTGGATCGACAAGCGGGTGGCACTCAAGGTGCCCCACCGCCAGAATCTGGACTTCGGCGAACTGCTGAAGGAACCGCGCCTGCTCGCGTCCCTCGGGCATCCGAACATCGTCACCGTGATCACAGCAGAAAAACAGGACAACGTGTTCTTCATCGTCATGGAGTACGTGCCGGGCGATACGCTGGAGACGATCGTCATTGAGGGTGGCCCGCTTGAAATGATGCGCGCACTCGACTACACGGCGCAGATCTGCAACGCGGTGGAACACGCGCACAAACACAACGTGCTGCATCGCGACCTGCGACCGGCCAACGTGTTTGTCACCGACAAGGGTCTGGTGAAGGTCGGCGACTTCGGGACAGCACGCGTGATTGAACTGGCCGCGCACGGGACCACCGTGATCGGGAGCCCACCCTACATGGCGCCTGAACAGTTCGACGGCCGCGCGGTGTTTGCGTCGGACCTGTATTCGATTGGCGTGACGGCCTACCAGATGCTGACGGGCACGTTGCCGTACGACACCCCAACGCCTGCCGACCTTCTCAGACTCAAGCGCGGCGAACTCGTCACCTCGATGCGCCTCCTCAATTCCGCCATTCCGAAGGCGATCGACGACATCGTCATGAAAGCGCTGTCGGCCGACGTGGGGACGCGGTATCAACAGGCGGACGATTTGCTCAACGACCTGTTGAGCGCCCGCCGTGACTTAGTGCGGCGGCCACCGCCGGTGGTGGCCACTGTCGCAGCCCCTGGTGGCGCCGGCGCGGAATCACGGCCGGCACCGTTGCGGTCTGGTGCCACACCCACGCGCCTGCGCACACGGGACGTACTAGTCGCGCGGTTCTGCCGGCAGTGCAGGAAACCGCTGCCCGCACGCGGTCCGTCGTGTCCCTTTTGTGGTGAAACGCAGTAGATCGTACTGATAACATCGGCGCGGGTGATCGAGGATTCCAGCATGGCATTCAGCGGAACCGGCAAGGTATGGATGAACGGCACGCTGGTGGATTGGGCTGATGCGACGATGCATGTGGCGTCGCACATCATTCATTACGGGTCCGGTGTTTTTGAAGGTGCCCGCTGCTACAACACTCCTAAAGGCTCCGCTTGTTTCAGGCTCGATGACCACATGCGACGCCTGTACGATTCGGCTCGTATTTACCGCATGTCGTACCATCTCGATCAGGCGAAACTGACCACCGCAGTGCTCGACACGATTAAGGCCAATGGTTTGGCGGCGTGTTACATCCGTCCCTTGATCTACCGCGGCTACAACGCGCTCGGCGTGAACCCGTTGCCCTGTCCAGTCGAGGCGTTGATTCTGGTCTGGGAATGGGGCGCCTACCTCGGTCCGGATGCGCTGGAAGCGGGCGTGGACGTGCGCGTCAGTTCGTGGACGCGAAGCGCGCCGAATACGTTTCCCACGATGGCTAAGTCGGTGGCTAACTACGCGAACTCGGGCCTCATCAAAATGGAGGCGATAGTGGAAGGGTATAGCGAAGGCATCGCACTCAATCCCGACGGTAACCTCAGCGAAGGCAGCGGCCAGAACCTGTTTGTGATTCACAGGGACATCATCTATACACCGCCGCTGTCTGCGTCCGTGCTGCCGGGCATTACGCGCGACAGCATCATGACTCTGGCCAGGGATATGGGCTTTGAAGTGAAAGAGCAGGATCTGCCGCGCGAGATGCTGTACGTGGCCGACGAGGTGTTTTTTTGCGGCACCGCAGCAGAGATCACACCCATCCGTTCGGTGGACAAAATCGTGGTGGGTTCCGGTAAGCGCGGCCCGATTGCGACAGTTATTCAGCAGACCTTCTTCGACTACATTGATGGGGTCGTCCCTGACCGTCACGGATGGCTGACCTACGTGGACTTGCCCGTGGCTACAGCGCACTGATTACACCGGTGATGACCGTCGATCCTCTCGTGGCCCTCGCGGTCGCCCGGCAGGCGTCTGACATCCACCTGCGCGCCCATCAATTTCCGCTGATCCGCGTCCACGGCACGCTTGAGCGCCTGACGACGTTCCCCCTGGTCAGTCACGAAGACATCGAAGGCGCTGCCAGGCAGTTGTTGACCGCCGACCAGATGGAGAAGCTCACGCGCAGGCAGGAAGTGGACGCCGCGCTGGTCTTCGAAGGACTCGGCCGCTGCCGTGCGAGCGTGTTCCGCCAGAAGGGCACGCTGGCCATTTCTCTGCGTTTGATTCCCTCCAATCCGCCGAAACTCGAAGACCTGGGACTGCCCGCGTCGGTGCTGGCCCTGGTGCAGGAGTCGCGCGGCTTGGTGCTCATTACCGGCGCCACCGGCAGCGGTAAGAGCACTACACTGGCGGCGCTTGTGGCCGCGATCAACAAGACGCGGTCGATGCATATTCTCACCATCGAGGACCCGATTGAGTTCATCCATGAAGACATCCAGGCGGTGATCAGCCAGCGTGAAGTGGGTCTGGATGTGGAGTCGTACCCCAGGGGCCTCTTGAGCGCGCTGCGACAAGACCCTGACGTGATCCTGCTGGGCGAGTTGCGCGATCCCGAAACCATCGAAACCGCGCTGATTGCGGCAGAGACCGGGCACCTTGTGCTCTCAACGCTCCACACCCTGGACGCGCCGGAAACCGTGAACCGCATCGTGGCGGCATTCGGGGCCCACAAGCAGCCCCAGGTGCGCAACCAGCTGGCGCGTGTGCTGCGGGCGACGGTTGCCCAGCGTCTGCTGCCGCGTGCCGACGGCAAGGGCCGCGCGTTGGCCACCGAGGTGCTGGTCACCACACCCTACGTTCGCGACTGCATCTCCGACATCGACAAGGTGTCGCTCATCGCCGGCGCCATTGCCTCGGGTGAACACGCGTACGGAATGCAGAACTTCGACCAGTCCATCTTTGCGCTCGTGCAGAGCGGGGCGGTCTCGGTGGAGGAAGCCGCCAACTGGGTCACGAACGTGGAAGAGTTCAGAATGCGCCTACGCGGCATCACACCGGGCAGCCGGTCGTTCAGCCGATAGCGATACACCATGAGCCGGGCCAGAGTGGCGGCGCTGCGCCTGTTGACTAGGCGCGACTACACCA
Organism: Acidobacteriota bacterium; assembly: GCA_005799825.1. Classification (GTDB taxonomy): domain Bacteria; phylum Acidobacteriota; class Vicinamibacteria; order Vicinamibacterales; family SCN-69-37; genus SYFT01. Next base: position 20,028 of record SYFT01000057.1, read on the forward strand.
CAACCGAACTGCGCACGAAGTTACTCGACCGGGAGTTTCCAGAGCCCGAGGTCGCCGCAGCGATTGCCGACCTCGCGCACGAGGGATTCGTCAACGACCGCCGGGTGGCCGAGTCGTTTGTGCGGGTTGCGTCCAACCTCAAAGGGCGAGGCCGGCACCGCATCGAACGGGAGCTCGAGCAACGGGGCGTGGACCGTGGCATCATCCGCGAGGTGCTGGCGGGCCTGCTCGTAGCCGACGAGGTGGCGTCCATCCGCCGCTTCCTGGAGCGCAAACGGCTGCCCGACCGTCTCAGCCCAGCCGAACATCGGCGGACCTTCGGCCAGTTGATGCGCCGCGGCTTCTCCGCCGATCTCATCGCCAGCGCACTCAGATCTCGCGGATCGGACAGGGACACGTAGAAAGCGAGCCCTGCCGCCGCGGTCCTTGTACAATAACGTGTCGCCATGACCGCCAGAGAAATCCGCCAGAGCTTCTTTGATTATTTCGCCTCGCACGGCCACCAGGTCGTGTCGTCTTCGTCGCTCGTGCCCGTGGAAGATCCGACGCTGCTCTTTACCAACGCCGGAATGAACCAGTTCAAGGATGCCTTCTTGGGCAAGGACCGGCGTGCGTACACGCGAGCGGCAACCGTCCAGAAATGCATGCGCGTGAGCGGCAAACACAACGACCTTGACAACGTCGGGCCGTCGCTGCGCCACCACACGTTCTTCGAGATGCTAGGAAATTTTTCATTTGGCGACTATTTCAAGGCCGACGCCATTCCGCTTGCCTGGAATCTACTGACCAAAGTCTGGGGCCTGCCAGAGGACCGGCTCTTCCCCACGATCTTCCAAGGTGCTGACGGTATTCCGCGTGACGCAGAGGCGTTTAATCTCTGGACCGCCTTTGTACCAGCCAGCCGCATCACCGAGTTGGGCCTGGAGGAAAACTTCTGGCAGATGGGCGATACAGGCCCATGCGGACGATGCTCGGAGATTCACTATTTCCGGGGCTTCGACATTTCCTGTGCTGAGCCGACGTGTCGCGGCGTCGAATGCAGTTGTCAGCGTTATGTCGAGATCTGGAACAACGTGTTCATGGAGTTCGAGCGGGACCGCTTCGGTACGCTCACGCCGCTCCCCGCGCCATCGATTGATACGGGCATGGGGCTCGAGCGCATCGCGGCGGTGATCCAGGGGCACCTCTCCAACTACGACACGGACCTGTTCACCTCGATTCTCGCCGCCATCGCGGCGCGCGCGGGCCGGCCGTACACCGCCAGCACCGAGGCCGATCACCCCGATATCTCGATGCGGGTGATTGCCGATCACTTGCGGGCAATGACATTCCTGATTGGTGACGGCGTCGTGCCGTCGAATGAGTGGCGTGGATACGTGTTGCGGAAGATCATGCGGCGCGCCATGCGCCACGGCAAGAAGCTGGGCTTCACCGGACCAACGCTGCACACGCTCGTTGATGCCGTCATCGGTGAGATGGGGGGCGCATATCCGCTCCTGAACATCGAGCGTCTGTCGATCATCAGGACCGTGAAGGCCGAGGAAGAACGCTTCGAGGTGGTGCTGACGACGGGGTTACCGAAGCTCGAGGCGCTACTCGATCGAGTCCAGGCATCGGGAGCCACGGTGGTGCCCGGCGACGAGGTGTTCCGGCTCTACGATTCGCTGGGTGTGCCGCTCGACTTCGCACAGGACCTGGCCGAGCAACGAGGCCTGGCCATCAACAACGAGGCCGTGGACGCGGCCATGCAGGGCCAGAGGGAGCGTGCGCGCGCGAATACGAAGTTCAAAGGTGGCAGTATCGCGTCGTATCCGGCAGATGTGACCACACGCCTCAAGGCCATCGTCGAAACGTTTACGGGGTACGAGACTCTTGAGGCGCCTTCGACGAAGGTGTTGGAGATTCTGGCGGTCTCGACCAGCCCCGAGGAGCCTGATCAACCAGTCGATGTCGCCACGCCAGGAGGTGAGTACTGGGTGCACCTGGATCGCACGCCGTTTTACCTCCATGCAGGTGGCCAGGAGTCAGACACGGGACAACTACTCACCCAGGATGGCCTTATCGCCGACGTCGTCAGCGTCGAACCGGCGCCTTCGGGATGCCCGCGCAAGCACGGGATTCTGGTGCTGGTCGGTGCGCTCAAGAAGGGCGACCATGTGCGCGCGGTAGTGGACCGCGAGCGCCGCGATGCGATCAGGCGCAACCACACGGCCACCCACCTGTTGCATGCGGCGCTTCGGCAGACATTGGGCACCCATGTGCGGCAGGCCGGCTCGCTTGTAGCGCCCGATCGCCTCCGCTTCGACTTCGCCCATTTCTCGCCGATGAACAACGAGGAACGCGCCACTGTTGAGCGCATCGTTTCGGCACAGGTCTTCCGCAACACGTCGGTCATAACGGAAGTGAAGAGCACTGACGAGGCGATCAAGGGCGGCGCCATGGCGCTGTTCGGCGAGAAATACGGAGACAAGGTTCGTGTCGTCGGTATCGAGGGCTTCAGCACGGAGTTGTGCGGCGGGACGCATGTGAACGCCACGGGTGACATCGGGCCGTTTGTCATCACTGAAGAGTCGGGTGTGGCTGCGGGGGTTCGACGTATCGAAGCCCTGACGGGCGCGGGCGCCGTGGCGCACCTGCAGTACACGCAGGCGATGCTTACGCGCACGCTGCAGTTGTTGAACGTCGCAGCCGACCAGGCCCCGGATGCCGTCGCGCGCCTGCAGGCCGATGCGAAGCGCCTGAGTCGTGAGAACGAACAGCTCAAGATGAAGCTCGCCATCGGGGGTAGTGGCAAGGGCGACGAGGAGGGTTTTGAGACGATTGGCGACGCTCAGTTCGTGGCTCGGCGCGTAACCGGGCTCGAAAAGGGTGCGCTTCGCGGCCTGGCCGACTCGCTGAGGGACCGGCTCAAGCGGGGCGTGGTTGTGATCGCCGCCGACAACGACGGCAAGGTCCACCTGCTGGTGGCGGTGACGAAAGACCTCACCGGCCGCGTCAAGGCTGGTCAACTAGTCAAGGACTTGGCGCCGCTCATTGGTGGCAAAGGCGGCGGCCGGCCGGACTTTGCGGAAGCTGGAGGCTCGGACTCTTCAGGCGTCGACGCGCTGCTGGCACGCGCACGCGCGCTCGTTAATGAGGCGATGGGCCAATGAGGCATTGAGGCTCTGCGTCATCCAATCGGCACCGCTGGCGCGCCGAACGGCTCCGCCGGCGCGATGGCCGCGAAGGTGCGCCAGACCGTATTGATTTGGCTTGTTGCATACGACCATCCGCCCGTAGAACCAAACAACTGAGGTACGGCCCAAGCGTAGTAGGACGTCTGGGTCGGGGTGCCGTTGCAGTCAGCCAGACCGGCCAAAGAGCCAACGCCGCCGGCCACGGCAAAAGTGTAGCCAGCCCTGACCGGCGCTGGCGCGGCCAGTTCGCCGGTAATGAACGCCTCTGTCGCGCCGGGTGGAATGGCCGCCAGGGCCGTGAATGACACCGCGTATCCATCGTTGCCACAACTTGACGCGTACTGCAGTTGGCTGAGGTTGATCACTTTCAGCGCGCTGATCGCTGATACCTCGTTGCCTGCCACGCGTGCGCGCAACAAACTGGGCACCGCAATCGCCGCCAGGATGCTGATGATGGCCACCACCACCAGCAACTCGATCAGCGTGAATCCCACATCAATTCGGCTACGCATCCGGGGCATGCCTCCCCGACGACGATACCGAGATGTCCACACGCAGTGGGCCGTTGGGTACGTCAAAATCAGAGCGTCAGTGATTACAAAAGTGAAAAGACGTCGGGTGTCTTTTTCCTCTAAAAAGACACCCGACGTCTTTTCACTTTTGTAATCACCAGCGCGCCTATTTTTCCAAGCCTGGCAGCAAGACGCCGATTCCGCGCCCCGGCAATCCGAAGGCGGTTGCGGTCACCAGGATGCCCATCACTCGCGAGATGATATTCATGCCGATCGGGCCCAATCTGCGCGCTAGGGGACCGGCCGAGTGGAACGTGATCCACATCAGCACCGCAATGCCGAGTGAGACGCCAGAAATCACCAGCAGATCGCGCGCACTATCAAACGTGCTAGCCTAAATGATGACCGTGGTGATCGTGCCCACGCCGACAGTGCTAGGAATCGCGAGCGGCACCACCACAAGCGCTTTCCAGTGTTCCTCGGTGACGTCGCCGGCGGAGTCGCGTTCCCTCTGCGTCAACTTGACGTCCTCCACCGTCACCATCCGCAAGCCGTAGTTGAGCAGGATGATGCCGCCCGCTGCCTGCAACATCGGCGTCGTCAGCCTCATCAAGCCAAGAATGGAGTTGCCGAGCCACGCGCAGACCAGCAGGATGATCAGGACCGCCAGCGCGCTCGAAGTCGCCATGCGCCGCTGAATGCTCGGATCACATTTCCCCGCCACCGCCGCAAACAGCACCGCCGACCCCAGGGGATTGACGATGGCCAACATGGCAGTGGAGAACAAGACGACGTCCTGAAGTATTCACGACGACTCCGTTCAGTTCTTTGCGAGCAGGTAGACCGCGACGGCAGCGAAGGCAACACCTGCAGCCTGTCGCAGGGATGGCGCCTAGCCAGCCGGCATGATCCAGGCAAGAAATGGTACGGCTGCCACCTGCAGTACTGAGACCACCACAATGAAGGGGCCGGTCGGAACGCCCGGATTGGTCACACTCGCCGCATAGACAATCACCGCCAGGCCATTCACAATTGCGGCGCCGCCCAGGATTCACAACGCACGCGTCGTCGGCCACCCAGTCAATTGCGTCGATGAAAGTAGCGTGACCGAAAAGGCGGAGCCGATCATCACGACGGTGGCCATCCAGGCCCCGGACACCAGGGCCTGGCGCCCGATGAGCGGCCACGCAGCAAACGCGATGGCGACGAAGACGGAGGACAGCAGAGTTTGTGTGGTCATATCAGGGCACACTCTCATTAAGAATCGCCAGCACCTGCGTCTCGAACCACTCCGGTGTGCCGGTGCCTAGATGTTTCAGCAACACCGTGCCATCGCGCTTCACGAACCACGACACGGGGTACGCAAACGTCGCGCGGTAGGCCTCGGCGATGTCGTCTCGGCCTTGGGCTTCGAACAGCGGATAGTTGACCTTGAACTCTTCCGCGAAGGCGCGCATGGCCTCGGGGGAATCCTGCACCGAGAGGCCCAGTACGGTGAAGCCCTTATCGCCGTACTTCTTCACCAGGTCCACAAACGCCGGCACCTCCTGCCGGCATGGCGGGCAATTCACGAACCAGAAATTGACGATGAGCGGCCGCCCCCGATAGTCAGACAGCTTCACCTCGGTGCCGTTCATGTCCTTGACGATGAACCCAAGGTCGGCGATGTCGGTGCGCGGCTTCGGCTGGTCGCAGGCGGCCAACCCGAAGCAAATCGCACCGGACAAAGCCACATAAAAGACTGGCCTGATGAACATCACTGCCCCCAATAGATCGCGTTGAAGAGGAACTTGAAGGTCCCACGTGGCTGCGCGCGCATCAGGATTTCTGGGCCGAAGAGGAACACCTGCCCCTTGCCGACCTGCGCGTCTATCGCGATTACACCTTTATCGAGATAGGCCTGTCCCCATGCCCAGCCGCTGCGCAGTGGCGCCGGTGAATCAAACCAGGCGACGGGTGTCACTCCCTTGGAGGCGGCGTCGGGACCCAGTCTCCAGACCGGACTGTTGTCGAAGAAGACATCAGTCCGGTCCTTCATGCCGGCGGCCAGCGTATTGGTCGTATCCACTCGCGCCCCCAGCACTGATCCTGGCACGTAGTACTTGGTGCGCGACAGTGCTTTCGGCGGCGCGCCAGGTGCGGTTCCCGGCTCAGTCAGGTGGTTCTCGATGGGCAGACCAAAATGTTGCGCGAGGTTCGACGCCGAACTACCAATCGCCACGATGCGGCCGCCGGTTTCGACAAACTGGCGAAGCTGCGCCATGGTGCCGGCCGAGATGCTGCCCACCTGATCGCGATACTCCGCTGGAACGTTTGGCGCCGGCCCTGCGGTCTCTCCCCGGCCCGCGCCACCCGCGCGGCCTCCACCGACGCCAGTGCCCGGAATGGCACCGGTCACAAACACCAGCACGTCGAAGTCGGCGTTGAGGTTGCCGGCGTCGAGACGAGGTGCAAACACTCGAGTGAAGTCGAACTTGAACTGCTCCAGAATCCAGCGCGTCCATCCGGCGGGCATCGAACCGCCGTATTGATCCCACAGTCCGATCCGCGGTGCGCGGACGGGCGCCAGGATGTTCATCTTCAGGCCAAAGGGCACCGCATGCATCCCGAGGGGCCCGAGGACTTCCTGCAGCTTCGCGCGCTGGCCCTCTGCCACATGGAACGTCCCGACAGGAAATACCTTGCCGTCGACGGTCAGCGGCCCGGTTGTGACCGATACGCCCGTAGCGCCGCCGGCGGCCAACTGATTCACAGCGGCAAAAGAATTCAGAACCTCGCGGCTCAGCAGGTATCCCCCAGCCAGGGATGCCGGCATCGCGCCCTTGAGAAACGTGATGTTCCAGTCCCTGACTTCTTCAAATGGCCCGGTGAATCCGTCGAGGACGCGATCGAACTCGATGCCCGTCTGGTAGGCCAGCGTCCATCCGGCGCTGTCGTACGGCGGCGTGGGCGATGCGCCGGGCGACGGGATATTGTCGGGATGATCTTGTGGCTCGAACATGTCGATTACATGCGGCCGAAACGCCTGGTTGGTCATGACGACAAGGGAGCCTGGCGGATACGTCTTTCCTGCCACAATGAACGACGATGTGGCTCGATGCACTTTGATGCCGACCTCGCGCAGCGCGTTGATGAACTCGATCGCCGTCGGAAAGTCCGGCTGGTTCGATGGCAGGATGTAGCCGCGCGGGTCGCGGTATTCCGGCTTGCGTAGCGCGGCCCAGAGCGCCGCATCAGCCTCGGGCGAAGCGCCGCCACGTCCGCCACCCCTGCCGGCGCCGCCCGCTCGCCCGGCCGGGCTCGCGGCGAACTCGCGGGCGACATCCGCGTACCGATGCGGCCGCGGCGTCCACGAATCCTCGCTCCCCCGCCGGATCGAGTTCTTCCCCATCACGTAGCGGTTGTACAGGTAGTTCTCCTTCATCCGTGATGCGCTGTCGAGCACGCCGCGGTTACAGGCTACCGAATAGTCGATGGACTGCCTGAATCGCCATTCCTGCGGCGCCACGGGAAACGTCAGGTCACTAGTGGGCAGCTGACGGTCCATGACGAGCGGCACCCGCATCGGCGTGGGGCTGCCGATCATCTCGGTGAGAATCGCGATGGTGTTGTGGAACGCGGCCGTGTTCCGGATGCCACCGTTCCACCAGCCGTCGTACGGGCCACCCGATCGCATGGTGGCGCCAGGTTTCCCCTCAGCCGCCAGTCTCGTGTGCAGCGCGAGGCCGACCGTCTGCAGGCCGAGCACGAGCAGCGGATCCTGGTTGTAATTGAACGGATCGCGAAGCGGTGGCGACCACAGGATGGTGCCGGCCGGACCGCTCTGATGGTGGTTGTAGAGAATCTGCGGGAACCACTCGTGATAGAGCACGCGGTTCATGTTCTCGGTTTCCGGCTGGGTGGACGCGAAGAAATCGCGGTTGTTGTCGTGCCCGATGTACTTCTGATAGAGCCGCGGCAAATTCGCCAGACTGCGCTCGTTGGGATCGGACGCCCGCATGTACCAGTCGGCCACGAGATCATTGCCGTCCGGGTTCGCATGCACGAACAAAATGATCACGTCGTCCAGAATCCGCAACGTCTCCTCGTCATTGCGGCTGACCATCTGGAAGACCATCTCGCCCAGCTGCTGCGCGCCGAGCGTCTCGGTGGCGTGAAGACCGCCGTCAATCCAGACTACGGCCTTGCCTTCCTTCGCGAGGGCGCGGGCCTGTTCATCGGTCAGGTTTTCGGCCAACGCCAGTCGGCGCGAGATCTCTTTGTAACGCGCCAGGTTCTTGTGATTGGCCGGTGAGGTGACCACGGCCATCAACTGTGAGCGGCCTTCGGCCGTCTTGCCGATGTCCTCAAGGACCATCCGGTCCGACTCGCGGTCGAGCTTGCGCCAGTACGCTGCTATCTGCCGGTAGGTGGCAAGGAAGTAGTCATCGCCAAAGGCGTGGCCGAATTCAGCCGCCGGGGCTGTGATTCCGGAGGTCGGGCGCGTCTGGGCTTGCGGGGTGGCGCCGTAAGAACTTGCGATCAGGAGCAGTCCGAGCATCAGTCTCTTGGCCATGACCCAGATGATAAAGGGGGCGGGTGTCGATCTGTGGGAAACTCCTTTTTGACCGCCGAGTTTTCCACAGATCGACACCCGTCCCCTTTCTTCCCGGATTTCGAATGAGCGACCAACCAGGACCAACCCGCCTCGACGTTTGGCTCGACGTCGCGTGTCTGTGCAAGACGCGCTCTGAGGCGCAGAGGGCCTGCAAGGGCGGCAAGGTGGAGGTCAACGGCCAGCCGGCCCAGGCGAAGCGGCCCGTCAGGCTCGGCGACGTCGTAGAGATTTCGCGGCCACGCGGCGTGCGGCAGCGGGTGATTGTGCTGGGCCTGGCCAGCCACCACATATCCAAAGTCCTGGCCAGGGCGCTCTACGAAGACGTCACACCCGAGCCCTCACCCCAGGTGAAAGCCATGCTGGAAATGGCCCGGCTGGCCGGCCCACAGCGGGCCCTGGGCCCGGAGAGCGCCCCCGGAAAGCGTGAGAAACGGCGCCTGCGCCAGGCCAAGGAGGGCGGCGAGGGGGCTGGGTGGGGCTAGGAATGGTATACTTCGATGTTTGGGGTCCACGTCAGGATCCTAATAAGTGAGGTTTTCCAGCAGTGGCCACTCGACACAAATCGGCGGTAAAAGCCAATCGCCAGACCATCAAGCGCACCGAACACAACCGCGAACTCCGAACGAAGCTCCGGAGCGGCCTCAAGGCCATCCGCGCGGCCATTGACTCGGGCGACACGGCGGCCGCCAAGGCCTCGCTCAGCAAGACCTTCTCGCTGATCGACAAGATGTCGGCGAAGAAGATCATCCACGACAACACGGCCGGCCGTTACAAGTCGAGGATCGTTAAGAAGCTCACCAAGAAGACCGCGACCGCGTAAGCGGTCGCCCGGTCAGTTCCACCACCAGGCGCTCAACCAGCACCTGGTCCTCGCCTCCTGAGCTTTTGAGCGCCAGGTCGGTGCGCAACAGCGCATCCAGGGCTGGCTTCACACGATCAGGCGCACCAGACGCCAACTGGTTCGACACCCACCACCGCAACTGCCCCACGATGCCGTGAGGCGAATCGCCACGGTCGAAACGCAGCGCCAGTTCCCTCAGCCCTAGCGCCGCATCGCCGGCGCTGATGGCGTTGGTCACGGCCCAGTCGTCCTGAACCGTCGCGCCGTCGGACGCCACACTCTCCACGTCGGCCACGGTAATGGCCTTCCGCCCCGCCACAAACAGCAGCAACCGCTCAATGTCGCCCCTCAACTTGGAGATGTCGGCCCCCGAGCGTCTGGTGAGCATCGCGACCGCGGCCGGTTCCATCGTCCGGCCCTCGCGGGTTATCTCGTCCTGCACAAACGTCCGCGCCTGCGCCATTGCGGCATTCGCGCCAGCGGGGCCGGATCGTGCCTCGGCGCGGATCCCCTTGAACTCCACCACCTGCGCCTTCTCGATCAATTTTTTGGTGAACCGCCGCGTGCGGTCGATTTCAGTCGCCACAAACACCAGCGTCGCAAACTCCGAGGGAGCGGCCACGTAGTCTTCAAGCGGTGTGAGGTCTGTCGCGGCGCTCTCCCCATCCGCGGGCGCGTCATCCACCTCTTCTTCCTCGTCCGCCTTTCCGGCACGTTTGGGCTTTAACAACCGTTCGGCGCGCATGACAATGACGAGGCGGCGATCGCCGAGCATCGGCAGGCTGCGGCACGACGCCGAAATGTCCACCGGCGCACCGCCCGCTTCGCCGGCATACACCCGGTCCACGGCAAACGGCCGGTCGGCCACGTCCACGGTGGCCTCTACGGCATCCACCATGGCATCAATGAGCTTCACGTCTGCACCGAGGAAGACATACACACGGCTGAGCGTCTTGGCCGCCAGATGCTTGCGAAGGGCGGCTACGTCGAGATTGGGCACAAGTGTGTCCTAAAACGCCTCGAGGATCGAGGTCACGACCGAACGTGCAAAGTTCTGGGCCATGCGCTCCATGGCGTTGGCGTTCTGCCCGAAAAATGCCGTCGCATCCGCGCCGGTACTCGAACCGCTCGAGGGCTCGTACTCCTCGCGGTAGGTCATCGACGGGTTAGTCCACAACACCTTGTTGTCCCTCACGTCGCGAAACTCGAATGACGCCGTCACAATCAGCTGCACTCGTGCGGCCTGGCTGTTCGCGGTGTACGACGTGTTGGTCGTGCGCACGCTGGTGATGATGCCAATGAGGATCGCATCCACGTTGTTGGTATCGGGCTGCACGCGGTATTTGCCGCGTCCTCCGAACTCGGTGCGAACGCGATCGGTCAGCACGCGGTCGATTTCAAACACGGAGGTCTGATTGATAAACTCGGGCACGCCCACCACCTGGATGTGGTCAGGCAGGAATGAACCCCGGCCCGACAGTGCGTAGCCACATCCGGAGGCGGCGATGCAGGCCACGGCCATCACTCCGATCAATCCTCGTCTCATCGTGATCATATTCACCCTCACAGCCTGTCCCGTCATTTGACCACGATACTCACCGGCCGGCCCTGGGTATGCACGATTTTTACGATCGTCTTCCCCTGCACATAGGGCATGACAGCCGGGGATGCCAGAGCCACTTTGATATTCGCTTCAACGGTCGAATCCACCGGCACCAGGATGCGGCCCCGCACCTTGCCATTGACCTGCACGGGCAACTCAATGGACTCTTCGCGCGAGGCCTCTTCGTCGCACGACGGCCACCCGGCCGCAACCACACCGTCCGTATGGCCCAGGTGCTCCCAGAGTTCCTCACATATGTGCGGCGTGAAGGGCGACAGCATCAGCACTAGCGCCTCGGTCGCCTCGCGCAATACCGCCGCGGTCTCTGGCCTGTCCACCACGGCCGGCACCTCATCATCCACGCCCAGCGGACGCGCACCGCGCAGTTCGCAAAAGGCATACAGCTCATTCACCAACTCCATCAACGCGGCGACCGCGGTATTCAGATGCACTCGCGGGTTGATATCCTGCGCGACGCGCCGAATGGTGCCGTGCGTCTTTCGCCGCATCGCGCGCTCCGCGTCATCGAACACCAAACCCGAGAGAGCAGGTGCCTGTCGCGCCGCCCCAGCGGTATGCACCACTACGCGCCATACGCGGTTAAGAAAACGGAACGCGCCTTCAAGGCCGGTATCGGTCCATTCCACTTCCTTCTCGGGAGGGGCGACGAACATCACGTACAGCCGCAGTGCGTCGGCGCCAAACGACTTAATCATGTCGTCGGGATCCACGACGTTGCCTTTAGACTTGGACATGACGGCGCCGTCTTTCAGCACCATGCCCTGCGTCAGCAGGCGCGTGAACGGCTCGTCGATGGTGACCAGCCCAATATCTCGGAACACCCGGCTGAAAAACCGTGAATAGATCAGGTGGAGGATGGCATGCTCCACGCCTCCGCTGTAAAAATCTACCGGACCCCAGTACGCAACCTTGGCCGGATCGAAAGGCAGTTGATCGTTGTGCGGATCGCAAAAGCGATAGAAGTACCAGGACGAGTCC
>SYFT01000058.1 GCA_005799825.1 Acidobacteriota bacterium
AGCCCGAGTAGCTGTTGAGCATTGAGACCACCACCGGCATGTCGGCGCCACCAATGGCCATCACCAGATGAATACCGATCACGCCGGCGATCGCCGTCATGATCAGCAGGTGGGGCAGGGTCTCGTGCCCTCCACGCAGGTACATCGCGCCGAGCCAGACGCAGGCGACGATCATGCCGAGGTTCAACAGATGGCGACCGGGCAACATCAACGGCTTGCTGCGAATGACGCCCTGCAGTTTGCCCCACGCCACGATCGATCCCGTAAACGTGAGCGAACCGATGAAGACGCCGAGGTACGTCTCGATATCGTGGATCGTGCGTTCAACGCCGGTCAGTTCCGCGGCAGGCGCCAGGTGATTGCTGATGCCGACCAGCACGGCAGCCGCACCGACGAAGCTGTGGAGGATGGCGACCAACTGCGGCATCGACGTCATCGGCACGCGCGATGCCACCAGCGCGCCGATGATGGCGGCCAGTGTGAGCGCCCCCAGTAGTGTGAGGGACGTGATGACGCCGGCATGCAGGGCGACGGCGGCCATGGCGATCAGCATGCCGATGGCGCCGAACTGGTTGCCGCGGCGTGCCGTGGTCGGGTGGGCGAGCCCCTTCAGACTCAGGATGAACAAAACTGCGGCGGCGATATACGCCGTGACCAAGAGGGACGTCGTCATCGGCGGAACATCTTGAGCATGCGGTGGGTGACCAGGAAGCCACCAGAAATATTGAGTGTGGCCAGGAAGATGGCGGCGACGCCGAGCACGCTCGCGGCAGAGGTCAGTCCGCCACCAATCTGCAGCATGCCGCCCACGACGATAATGCCGCTGATGGCGTTGGTCACGCTCATAAGCGGCGTGTGCAACGCCGGCGTCACACTCCAGACGACCTGGTAGCCGATGAAACACGCCAGGACGAATACGGTGAGGTGCGTCAGGAACGACTGCGGCGCGCCCAGGCCAATGCCAAAGAGCAAGAGTCCCGCGGCCAGCAACGGCCACCAGCCACCCGACGACGATGACTCATCGGCGTGAGCACCATGCCCACTGCCCTTGGCATAGCTCGACGATGCCTTCTTCGCCGCAGGCTTGGTTGTCTTGGCTGCTGTAGCTGAAGCCGCAGAAGTCGTGGCCGCAAGGCCCGCCGTAGCCGCCGTCTGCGGCGGCGGAGGTGGCCACATCAACACCCCATTCTTCAGCACCGTCATCGGTCGGACGATGTCGTTCTGCTCGTCGATGATGAATGCGGCCGCGCCGCCCATTTCTTCGAGCAGGTACACGATGTTGGTGGCGTAGAGGGTTGAGGCCTGCTGCGACATGCGCGACGGCAGGTCGGTGTAGCCGATGACGGTCACACCGTTTACGTCCACGGCCTGGCCCGGCTGCGTGAGCTCGCAGTTGCCCAGCATCTCGGCCGCAAGGTCCACCACCACAGACCCACGCTTCATCGAGCGGACCATCTCGGCGGTGATAAGGATGGGCGCGCGCTTTCCTGGAATCAGCGCCGTTGTGATGATGACGTCCACCTCTTTGGCTTGCGTCGCGAAGAGCGCCATCTCGACCGCGATGAACGCTGGGCTCATTTCCTTCGCGTAGCCGCCCTGGCCGCTGCCGTCTTCGTCGAGTTCTACCTGCAGGAACTCGGCGCCCATGGACTCCACTTGTTCTTTGACGACGGGCCGCGTGTCGAACGCGCGGACGATCGCTCCAAGCGATCGAGCCGTGCCGATGGCTGCGAGCCCGGCCACACCGGCGCCGATGATGAGCACTTTGCAGGGCTGGATCTTGCCGGCCGCCGTCGTCTGGCCGCCAAGGGGACGCTGCAAGGCGGCAACCGCTTCGATGATCGCGCGATAGCCAGAGAGGTTGCCGGTGGACGAGAGCACGTCCACTTTTTGAGCGCGGGTGGTGCGCGGCACCTGGTCCATCGCGACGGCGCTGATGCCGTGCTCGCCAAGGCGACGGACCAGGTCGGTATTTTGTGCGGGATACAGGTAGCTGACGAGGGTCTGGCCGCGGCCGAGGCGCGCGGCTTCTTCATCAAGTGGCGGCCGCACCTTGACGACGACCGGCGCGCTCCACGCGCCGGCGTTGTCGCCGATCGTGGCCCCCGCGGCGGCATACGCCGCATCGTCAAATCCTGCAGCGACCCCGGCTCCAGATTCGACCGTGACGTTGAAGCCAAGTTGTGTGAGTGTGGTGACTGAGTCCGGTGTGGCAGCAACCCGTCGTTCCCCGTGGGCTGTCTCCTTCACGATGCCGACGATCATGCAACGATTGTACTCCGACACCCTCGCGCATGGCCCTCGCAAGTAATATGGTGGGTATATGCAATGGGAGATTTGGGTTTTCCGTCTGGTGTTCGTGGGGTTTGTCGCCGGGTTCGCGGCCCAGATGGCCACGCGGTGGCGGTTGATTCAGGCGGCGCCCAATAACTTCGCCTTTGACCACCTCGGCACGCGCCTGGACCGCTTCATCATCGAGGTCGTGTTTCAGTCGAAGGTGATTTCGGCGCACAAGGCCGTCGGCCTCGCGCATCTTGCCGTGTTCTGGGGTTTTGTGGCGTTCGGCGGTTTCACGGCCGTGGAGATGTTGCGTGGCCTGGGCGTGGTGGACCTCACCCACACCACACCGTTCGCCATCTACAAAAAAGTCCTCATCCCGTTTGCTGCTGGCGTCCTCATCGGCATCATCGGTCTTGGCATTCGCCGCGCGTTTGTGCGCCCGGCAGGCTTGGGCGCAACAGTCTCGAAGGAGTCGCTGCTCATCGCGGTGTTTATCGTGCTCTTGATGATCACGTATTTCGTGAGCTTCTTCTACGAGCAGGGCCTCGTCGAACGCGTGAACTGGTGGGTGCACATGATCATCATCCTAGCGTTCATGGTGCTTATGCCTAACTCCAAGCACCTGCACCTCATTCTTTCACCGGCCACGGTGTTTCTGAAGGCGCCGATTCTTGGCACGGTCCCCAACCTCGATTTCGAGAAAGAGGAAGTGGGCCTCGAGACGGTGAAAGACCTGCCTGCCAAGGCGGTGCTCGATGCGTTCACATGCGTCGAGTGTGGACGATGTCAGGACAATTGCCCGGCGTTCGGGACGGGGAAGCGGCTGAATCCGAAGATGCTCATTGTCCAGAACGAAGACGCGTTGCTGGCGGGGGAGCGTGACAAGAAGCTGGTGGACGTCTATGACCAGGACGTATTGTGGCAGTGCACCACCTGCGGCGCTTGTGAGCAGGCGTGCCCGGTGGGTGTGGAACACCTGCCGACGATTATCGGAGCCCGGCGCGGGCTTGTCTCCAATGGCGAGGCGCCCGAGTTCCTGACGCCGCTGTTCACCAATCTCGAGCGCCGGCAGAACATTTGGGGCCTGATGTACGACCAGCGTACGAAGTTCGTGCAGGCGGCCACGCTTGAAACGTTCGACCCCACGCAACACGAATACCTGATCTGGCTCGGGTGTGCTGGAGCCTTCGAGGCCAACTACCAGAAGTCCATGCGCTCGTTGTTCGACTTGTTGCGGGCGAAGGGAAAGACGTTCGGCGTATTGTCCAAGGAACGGTGCACGGGCGATGTCGCAAAGCGCACCGGCAACGAATACATGTATCAGGAACTGGCCACGCAGAATATCGCGGACCTGCGGGCGTCAGGCGTGAAGAAGATCGTCACGTCGTGCCCGCATTGTGTCAAGACGATCGGGCACGACTACAAGATGATGGGGTACGAAGTGGAAACCGTTCACTCGGCCTCGCTCGTCGAGGAACTGACTCGCGACATCATGCTTGAGTGGCGCGAACGCGAGAACGTGACCTACCACGACCCGTGTTACCTCGGACGCTACGCGAACGTCCATGCCGAGCCTCGGGCCTTGCTTGAGCGGTTTGGCGCGTCCATTACCGAGCCGGTGCGCCATGGGGATAATCCCTTCTGCTGCGGCGCAGGTGGCGGCCTGTTGTTCGAAGAGCATGAGTCCGGTAAACGCATCAGCCAGGAGCGTTTTGAACAACTGCAGAACACCGGCGCGGGCACTGTCGTGATGGCGTGCCCGTTCTGTTCAATCATGCTCACGGGCGCGCAGGCGAGCACCAACGCGCCCGTGCAGATGGTGGACCTGATGACCTGGGTGGACGGCAAGATGAAAGCGGTCAAGCCCAAGTGCGCGCCTGTTGACGCGAATGAAGCACAGGCTCAGAGTCATTGATGGCTGCGAGTGAGTCGTTGTGGCGGCAGTCGCGACTCAAACGCGCCCAGGTGTGCGCCATTGCGTCCGTTGGGTGGCCGGTCATCGAGGGGTTGGGCGGCACCTACACATGGCGGGTGCTCGGGCAACAGCATCTGGACCGTCTGAACGATGAGGGGGTCGCCCCCATCCATGCGTTCTGGCACGGCCGGGTGCTGGCCGCCACGCTGTTCTTTCGCGACCGCGACATTGTGGTGCTCACCAGCGAAAACTTCGATGGCGAGTGGATCGCGCGCATCATCGCGAAATTCGGCTACGGCACCGCTCGCGGTTCGTCATCGCGCGGTGGCGCCAGGGCGCTGGTGCAGTTGCGGCGCGACCTCGCGATCGGGCGGCCCGTCGCGTTCACGGTGGATGGCCCTCGTGGTCCCGCGCGGGTCGCGCAGCCGGGGGCCGTGTGGCTGGCCGGCGCCACTGGGCATCCCATCCTGCCGTTTCATATCGAGGCCGACCGCGCCTGGACCACCCGGAGCTGGGACCGCCACCAGATTCCAAAACCCGGCGCCACGCTCAGCATCGCGATCGGGGAGCCGATGTCTGTGAGCGGCACGGATGACGATGTGGTGGAGGCCGCGCGGGTGGACCTGGAGTTGCGCCTCCGCGCGCTCGAACAATCACTGAAATAATCGATGCTGCTCTTTTCATCGCCACGCTTTACGGACCACTCACCGCCCCCCGGGCATCCCGAGCGAATCGAACGTGGGCAGATATTTGAGGCGGTTGCTGAGTCGTTTCGAGCCGGTGGCGGGGCGATTGGGCCGTCGCGGATGGCCACGCGAGAGGAGCTCGCACGAATCCACACGGCCGCGTACCTTCACACGATTGAGGCACTAGCCGGACGAGCGGCGACACTCGATGCTGACACGTTTACCAGTCCTGAATCGCGGGACGTCGCGCGCCTGGCTGCCGGCGCGGCCATCGACGCAGCGCGCCACGCGCGGGCGACTGGTGAAGCCGCGATGGCCCTGGTGCGCCCTCCGGGCCACCACGCCGAACCGTCCAAGGCGATGGGCTTCTGCCTGTACAACAACATCGCGATTGCGGCAGCGGCACTGCGGGCCGATGGGGTCGAACGGGTGGCGATTGTGGATTTTGATGTCCACCATGGAAACGGCACCCAGGCTGCGTTCTACGACGACCCGAATGTGTTCTTCGCGTCCAGTCATCAATACCCCTACTGGCCTGGCAGCGGAGCCGCGAACGAGCGTGGCGCGGGTGCCGGAGTTCGTACTACGCTGAATTTGCCTTTGCCCGCTGGTGCGACGGATGCGGACGTCCTGCGGGGCTACGAGTCCCAGGTGTTGCCGTCGCTACTGGCCTTCGCGCCTGAGGTGCTGCTGATCTCGGCCGGATACGATGCGCACCAGTTCGATCCACTCGGAGGCCTGCGGATGACCACCGAGGGTTTCCGCACACTGGTTAGGATGCTGGCCGACCTCGGCCGCCGCTCCTGCGGCGGCCGGGTCATGGCCGTCACCGAAGGCGGCTACCACCGCGACTCCCTTCGCGAGGGGATCGAAGCGACGATCGAGGAGTTGAGTAAAATACTGGAGTGACTTCATACAGTCCAGAGAGCATCGAGAAGAAATGGCAGCGGCACTGGGCTGAGACCCGTGCGTTTGAGGTGACCGAAGACCCGACCAGGCCGAAGTTCTACTGCTTGGAGATGTTTGCCTATCCGTCCGGGCACGCGCATGTTGGCCACGTCCGCAATTACATGATCGGCGACATCATGGCCCGATCCATGCGGATGCGCGGGTTCAACGTGCTGCATCCCTTCGGGTGGGACGCGTTTGGTCTGCCGGCAGAAAACGCCGCCATCAAGAACAACCTGCATCCGGAACAATGGACGCTTGACAACATTGCCCACATGAAAGGCCAGTTGCAGCGCCTGGGTATCAGTTATTCGTGGGAGCGCGAGCTGGCTACCTGCATGCCCGACTACTACCGCTGGAATCAATGGCTGTTCACGCGCATGTTCGAGCGTGGCTTGGCCTATCGCCGGCGCTCGAATGTGAACTGGTGCGAAAGCTGCCAGACCGTGCTCGCCAACGAACAAGTCGTGGACGGCGGCTGCTGGCGCTGCGGCACGGTGGTCACCCAGCACGAATTAGAGCAGTGGTGCTTGCGCATCACCGTTTATGCCGATGAACTCCTGAAAGCTGCTGCAAGTCTAATGCAGTGGCCCGAAAAGGTGCTGACGATGCAACAGAACTGGATCGGGCGCTCCGAAGGCGCCAAGGTCAAGTTCGAGCAGATAGAAGTCTTCACCACTCGCATCGATACCATCTTCGGCGCGACGTTCGTGATGCTCGCGCCCGAGCACCCGCTGGTGGAACAATTCGCCGCCGAGTCGGCAGACCCAGTGGCGCTCCGCGCACACGTCGCGAAGTTCCGCGGACAGGACAAGACTGCGCGGATGACCGGAGAAGTGGAGAAAGAAGGCTTCGACACCGGACGCACGGTGGTCAATCCCTTCACCGGGCAGCCCGCGCCTGTGTGGGTAGCCAACTTCGTGCTCGGTGAATACGGCACTGGTGCAGTCATGGGCGTACCCGGACACGATCAGCGCGATTTCGAGTTCGCCCGCAAATATCATCTTCCCGTGCGCGTTGTCGTCCAGCCTGAAGGCGAGCTGCTCGACGCTCACACCATGACTGCCGCCTATGACGGCGACGGTGTGCTGGTGGAGTCAGGGCCATGGAACGGCCTGGCCTGGCCTGACGCCAATCGCAAGATGACCATCGAGGCGGAGGCCCGCGGCATCGGTGAAGGCACTGTGCAGTATCGGCTGAAGGACTGGGGCATTTCACGACAGCGGTACTGGGGCACGCCGATTCCGATCATTCACTGCCCGGCGTGTGGCATGGTTGCCGTGCCCGACGCGGACCTGCCGGTGGTGTTGCCCAAGGTCACGGAGTTTACCGGACGAGGCAGTTCGCCACTCGCGCACGTGCCCGAGTTCGAGAATGTGGCCTGTCCGAAGTGCGGCGACGCGGCTAGGCGCGAGACCGATACGATGGACACGTTCA
>SYFT01000059.1 GCA_005799825.1 Acidobacteriota bacterium
GTGCTTGAGGCGTCGGAATGCTTTGGAATGAATCACCCGGTCGCGGTCGCGCTGGAAGTTGGGCCGGATGGGATCAGGCGCTTCTGGACGGAGCCGCCCCTGGCTCGCGCGGCTCCGCGCCGCCTGCGGCGCCAGCATTTCATCTTCCAAGGCTTCCAGCTGCTCGCGAATGGTGGACATGGGAATCGTCATTTTACAGAAGATACGCGCCGCATTTCGCCAAGAAAACTCGTGCCAGCGTTCATGGGCGCCAACCCGAAACTTTCCGCCAGCGTCTGGCCGACGTCGGCGAAGGTGGTGCGCGTACCAAGATCCGCACCCGCCTTCACCGACGCACCCGCCACGAGCAGCGGCACATGTTCGCGAGAGTGATCGGTGGACGGCGTGGCCGGGTCGTTGCCGTGATCGGCGGTCACGATGAGGAGGTCCGTGGCCGCAAGGTGTGCCAGAAGCTGCGCCAACCGCACGTCGAAACGCTCGAGGTTGTCCGCATACCCGCGCACGTCGTTGCGATGGCCGTACTTCGTGTCGAAGTCTACGAGGTTGACGAAGATCAGGCCGCGATCGGTTGTGGCGAGCTCCTGCAGCACCATGTCCATGCCGTGGTCGTCCGAATGTGTGTGGATCGCCCGCGTGAGGCCGCGGCCCGCAAACAAGTCTTCGATCTTGCCGATGCCGACCACGGGCTGGCCCGCTGCGGCAAGGCGATCCAGCAGCGTGTCCTCGAACGGATCCAGCGCGTAGTCGCGCCGGTTCGACGTCCGCACGAAGCCGCCGGGCTCGCCCTCGAACGGCCTGGCGATGACACGCCCCACGCCCATGCCCCGCCCCACCAGGTCAAACGCTTCATCGCAGTAGCGATACAGTTCGTCGATCGGCACGATGCGTTCGTGCGCCGCGATCTGGAACACGCTGTCGGCCGACGTATAGACGATCGGCGCGCCGGTGCGCATGTGCTCGGGCCCCAAGGCATCGAGGATCCCGGTGCCCGACGCCACGACGTTTCCGATGGAGGTGCGGCCGATACGCCGCTCGAACTCGGCAATGGTCTCTTTGGAGAACCCCTGGGGAAAGGTGGGAAACGGGCGATCGAGCACGATGCCCATCAGTTCCCAATGGCCAGTGACAGAGTCTTTGCCAGGCGATGCCTCGGCCATCCGTCCCGCCGCGCCCAACGGCGCAGGAGCACCACCGCCAATACGGGCAACTCTTCCCAACCCCAGCGCCCTCAAGGTCGGCACTCGCAAGGGCACAGCATCCGCGATATGCCCTAGCGTGTCGCTGCCCTGGTCCCCGTACTGATCCGCGTCGGGCAATTCGCCGCAACCGACCGAGTCCATGACGATGAGGATGACGCGAGTGATAGGCAAGAAACGTCCGGAACCTGACCACCATCGTACGTCAGGTTCCTGGACTGAGCCACCTGCCATAAACCACCTGCCCGCTTGCACTCCCGCCCCGACGATGGCAACGTCGTCGCAGAATCTGCAACACGTGACGGGCCGCAGATTGGCCGAAACTGCCAGGTCATTTCCGGCTCACGCCGAAAGTCGATGCGTCTCGTGGGCATGGTCTGTGCTACTGCCCATCCCAGAACGGGAGGGCGAGATGGCAGAAGTGGTGGAACGAGTGGCAAACCTTGAAGGACGGGTCGACGCGCAATCACAGGAGTTAACCCGAATCCACGAGTCTGTGGTCCGAGTTGAAGACAAGATGGATCGCGGCTTCGAGTCGGTCGGGACGATGATCGCGAGGCTTGAAGACAACGTTGAACGTCGGTTTGAGGCCGTCGACGTGGCATTCGCCCGGCTCGAAGACAAGTTCGAACATTGGTTCGCCGCTTCGGATGCTGCGTTGATCCAGCTCGAGGACAAGGTAGGTCGGCGGTTCGAAACTCTGGAGACACAAGTCGATGCAGCGTGTCAGGAGTTGCGCTCCGACTTTCGGACTGACTTCTGATGGGTCATGGGTGGCATCGCCGGAGCCGCCCTCGCCGTGATCCTTGCGATGTTCGCGAGAGACTGGCTAAAGGAACGCCCGGACCTGGGCGAGCGCAGCGGCCTGCACTGCGGGGTCGGCGCCCGGGCCTGGCAACCAGCGTACGCCAGGTTCCTTTTTGAACCACATCAACTGGCGCCTGGCGTAGTGCAGGTTTTCGCGCACAATGAGCGCCCGCGTGGCGGCTTCGTCGCGTACACCTTGCCGCATCTCGATGATCTGCCGGTATACGAGCCCGCTGAACGCGTGGGCGGACTCCGACACGCCGGATTCGATCAGGCGCTCGACCTCGGCCACAACACCACGGTCAAACTGCGCAGCAACGCGAGCAGCGACACGTCGCTCCAGGTCGGGCCGAGGGTCGACGACACCGAGCGTGAGCACCTGGAACTCCGATAGCGCAGACTGGGTCGCGGAGAAATGCGCAGTGAGGGGCTGGCCCGTGAGCAGGTAGACCTCCAGCGCACGAATCAGGCGCATCTGGTCGCGCGGCTGAATCCGCTGCGCCGAGTCCGGATCGATGCGGCCCAGCCATCGATGAAGCGACTCCACTCCGCGGTGTTCGGCCACGCAGGTGAGGCGCGCGCGCAATGCGTCGTGGCGAGGTGGCCCCGGAAACAGGCCGCGGACCAGGGCGCGGTAGTAGAACCCCGTGCCTCCCACCAAAATGGCCCATCGTCCCCGCGCCCGTATGTCGCGGACGGCCGCAGCGGCATCAGTCGCATACCGCGCGGCTGAATACGTCTCGGTCGGGGTCACGACGTCAATCAGATGATGCGGAATGCCGCGCCGTTCCTGCGTTGTCGGCTTGTCGGTGCCAATGTCGATGCCTCGATAGACGGCCGTTGAATCACACGAGACAATCTCGCCGTCGATCGCCTCGCCCAGCGCCACGCCCAGCGCTGTCTTGCCGGTAGCCGTGGGCCCGACGACCGCAATCAGCTTCGCTGGTCCAGGGTCCAGGGTCCAGAGTCCAGAGTCCGGAGTGCTCGCCATGGACGCTTTTCAGCGCGTGTTGTAGAGGAACGTCACCGTGAAGAGCACCTTGTCTTCCGGATACTCGGCCGGGAGGGCGACGGTTGGGTTCGACCCGCGCAGGGCGTTGACCGCCGAGACGTCGAGCGACGTGTGGCCGGACGACTGAATCAATGTCACATCAGAGATGGTGCCATTGCGGTGGATCATGAGGGTGACCACCACCTTGCCTTTGAGCACCATCGCGGCCTGCGGGATGTGCCAGTTGCGTTTGACCTGGGCCACGAACCGCCGCAGCCACCATCCGAAGTCCACCCCCTTCGAGTCGAAGCTGATCTGCGCGTCCTGCTGGGTCTGCCCGCCGCTGTCGTTGGCGAAGTTGTCGTTGCGCAAGTACTTCTGCAGGTTGCGCAGCGAGTTCGCCAGGCCCTCACCCGGCGTCCGCGCAGGCGCCTCAGTCGGCGGCAACACGCCCGGCGCATCGGTTGGCGGTGGGGCGCTCGCCTCCGTGCCACCGGCACCCTTGGGCGGCTCGACAGGCGGCGCGCCTTCGACTTTGTCCGGAGTATTCCCGCGCGAGAACGGCTCTGGGTTCGCCGGCACGGGCGCCTTTTCGCGGGTTGCAGCCTGTCGATCAATATCTGAGGCTTCGGCCGTCACCTTCGGAGGCGCCGGTAGGTCGCGCAGCGGCTCCATCATCACAAACGTCACATCGTCTTTTGGTGGAACCGGGGTCACGTTGACCAGTGCGTTCGGTGCAAACCAGGAGGCCGGCACGACGAGGAACGCGATGATCATCAGAAGATAAGCCACCGCCGTCAGCAGCACGCGCTCCAACGGGCTGAAGGCTGCCGGCAAATGGGGCGTGTCCGGCCGGTGATCTTCGAAATCCAGATACATCTAAACGTCCTGCCCCTTCGTCGCGACATAGAGGTAGACGATGCCGAAGGTCAAAGGGACGGTGCGGACCGAGGCAAAGCCGCTATTCCTCAAAAGTGTGGCAAAGGCCTCGGGTGTGGGGAACTGCTCCACTGAGGCGGGCAGGTAGGAGTATGCCTCGCCATGCCTCGAGAGCAGGCGGCCGACAAACGGCAAGAGATATCGGAGATACCAGAGGTGGAGAATTCTGACGCCTGGAATACGCGGCGTCCCAGGTTCAAGCACCGCGAGCCGCCCGCCGGGCATGAGGACTCTAGCGAACTCTCGCAGTGCCCGCTCGCGATCGACCACGTTTCGAATGCCGAACCCCACCATCGCCGCCTCCACGCTGGCATTGGGGAGCGGCACATTTGTGGCGTCACCGCGGACCAGATGGATGCGATCGGCGAGGCCAGCCTTGCGAATTTTGGCAAGACCGATGCGGAGCATCTCTCCGGCGAAGTCGATGCCGATGACCTGGCGTGCCCGACTACTCGCCGAGGTGGCGGCCTCCACTGCAAAATCGGCAGTGCCGGTGCACATGTCGAGCGCGCGTTCGGTCCCGGTGAGGTTGAGCTCGCGCACACCACGTGCGCGCCAGCCCTTGTCCATGCCGAGGCTGATCAACCGATTCAATGTGTCGTAGCGGATCGCAATCCGATCGAACATCCCGGCAATACGCACCGGGTCACGCGAGGTGGAGACCACTATTCACCCTTCCATGGGGCAAACAGGTGCTGATCAAAACCCAAGCCGTTCAGAATCTTTCCAGCGATGAAATCCGCGAGGTCATCGATCGTCTGCGGCTTCTGGTAGAACGCCGGCATCGCGGGCAGGATCATCGCGCCGGCTTCCGCCGCGGCCACCTGATGGCGCAACGCCGGCAGGCTCATGGGCGTTTCACGCGGCACCAAAATAAGCTTGCGCTGCTCTTTGAGCATCACGTCGGCCGCGCGCTCAATCAGGCTCCGCGACAAACCCAGCGCCACACCGGCCAGCGTCTTCATCGAACATGGCACGATGACCATGCCGCGGCAGCGATGGCTGCCGCTCGCAAGCGTGGCGCCAAGGTCCTTATTGCTGTGCACCACAAACGTGCCGTTTTTGACGGCGGGGCCGTACTTGTGCGCAAGGAGATCCTGCAGGCGATCCACTTTTGCGTCGCTACCGAGTTCGTCCATCAGCAGACGTTTGCCGTAGTCGGAAAATACGATTTCGAGGTGGCAGCCGGTTGCGAGCAGCGCAGCAATGGTGCGCACGGCGTAGATCGCGCCGCTCGCGCCGGTCACGCCGACGGCGATGTGAGGACGAGGGGTCTCAGGCGCAGGTGTCATAAGAATAAATCCGCTGTCGTCGTGGCCAGATACCACAACCCGACCCAGCCATTGAGGTCAAAGGCCAGCTTGACCTTCGAGAGATCGTCCTGGCGCACGAGCGACTGCTCGTAAATGAGCAACGCGGCGACACCGACGACGCCCGCCATGTAGACGGTTCCCCGGTCAGCCACCACTCCAAGGGCGGCGAGTGTCATTACCGCCACCACGTGCATGAACCGCGAGATGCTGAGCGCGCGCGCAATGCCGAACCGGACGGGAATGGAGTGCAACCCCTCGCGCCGATCCACGTCCACGTCCTGGCAAGCGTACAGCACGTCGAAGCCACCCACCCAGGCGCCGATCGCCACCCCAAGCAGCCAGGGTTCCCACCCTTCCCTGCCCCCAGCGGCCAGCCACCCGCCGACCGGCGCCACGGCCATGGCCAGGCCAAGAAACAGCTGCGCATACGAGGTAAACCGTTTGGCAAACGAGTAGAAGAACACAATGGCGAGCGCGACGGGCGACAACGCGAAGCAGATCCAGCCGAGGTGCGACGAGCCGTACACGAAGGCCGCGGATGAGACGACGACAAAGGCGATGGCTTCGCGGTGGCTCATCCGTCCCTGTGGCAGTTCCCGCATCGCCGTACGGGGGTTACGCGCGTCGTACGCAACGTCGGCGAGCCGGTTGAAGCCCATGGCGGCGCTGCGCGCCGTCACCATGCACAGGACAATCCACAGGCCCAGGGTCCAGCTCCAGGGCTCGACTTTGGTGGCGAGCAGCGCCCCAACCAGCGCAAACGGCAACGCGAAAACCGAGTGGCTGAAGCGGACGAACGAGGCGTAGGTGCGGAGGCGGTCACACATTTAGGGGGACGGAACGTTCAGCCGTGTGACGTCAGCGGCCGACACTCCACTCACCAAGTATTCTTCCACATCCTCAGGACGGGCCCGGACGCCGGCCGGCAGGGCGACGGACACGAGGCTGGCCACGCGCCCGGGGTCGATGGTGCCGTAGTGCCGGCCGAATCCCAGGGCCTCCGCGCCCACGCGGGTGGCACTGTCGAGCAATCTCGCGGCGTCCACCTCGGGCGCCAGCCTGCGCAGCGCCGCCAGTTCGTCGAACATGTTTAACGAATCGGTGGACGCGAGGCTGTCGGTACCGATGGCGACGGGCACGCCCGCGCCATAAAACCGGGCGATGGGCGGCACACCGCCCCCGACCCACGTGTTGCTTCTGGGGCAGCTCACAATGACGGCTTCTGCGTCGCGGGCCTGCTCAAGCTCACGCACGGTCAGGTGGACGCCGTGGACCAGCAGGGTGCCAGGCTTGAGGTAGCCAAGCCGCTTGAGGAACTCCAGCGGGCCGCACCGGGGCACCTGCCACGCGCTGGTCCACACGCCGAGCGTTTCCAGCAGCGTGCGCATCGGTCCTCCGCCGGTGTGGAGGAACTCCACTTCCTCCGCCGATTCAGCGATGTGCACTGAGAGGGGCGCGGGCCCTTGGTGCTGTGCGGCGATTTCTGCGAAGAGTGCCGGCGCCGTCGAGTAGGGCGCATGCCCGACGACCGCAGAAAAGACATCGGGTGTCTTTTTCGATGAAAAAGACACCCGACGTCTTTTTTGGGCGTCGCGGACGGCTGCCCCCGGGTCCGCAGAGGTGAAACCCAGGATTTCGTGAAACACGACGCTGGCGAGCTGGCGCTCGGCGAAGACGGATACCGACATCAGAGAATTCGAGATGTCGCCCACCAGGGCCGTGCCCGTGCCGAGCATGTCGCCCACCGCACGAGTCATGGCGGCCACGGTCGCTTCGTCTCCCCCGACAGGCCCGGTGCGGCGTACGCGCAAAAGTGTCTTGATCCACTCGTCCATGGATCCCGCCGGCGGCACCAAGCCGGCCATCCAGCTCAGTTCCAAGTGGGTGTGCGCGTTGACCAAGCCGGGCAACAGCGCGACGTCGCCCAAATCTTCGACGGGACCCGGCGCGCGCCCAGTCCCGACGTTGGTCACACGGCTATCGCTCACGGACACCCAGGCGTCACGCAAGGGCGGGCCGCTCATCGGCAGCACCCAGCGAGCACGATAGGAAGTCATCTGTTAATGAGCCAATCAGCTCACTGTCTCGCGCGTTTGCCGGCCGCCGAGCGGGCTTCATAGTCGCGCAGATCCGGAGCCTCACCAGCGCGCCCATCGTCTCTGGCCACGGCGAGTTCGCGCATCCGCGGAACGTCGCGCTCGCGAAAGACGGGAGCACCCAAGACGTCATAGTGCATGTTGCGGCGCCTGGCCACAAAGCCAGCGCCTTCGATATTGCGCACAACTTCGAACTCGTCCATGCAGTACTGGGCGCCGGCCGCGCGTACGACGTTTTCTTCGATCATCACCGAGCCCATGTCGTTGGCCCCGTACGCCAGGCTCAGTTGGCCGACCTTGCCGCCCTGTGTGACCCACGACGACTGCAGGTTGTCGAAGTTATCGAGGACCAGGCGCGACAGCGCCAGTGTGCGCAGATAGTCGATGCCCGTCGCCTCTGTGCCACCAAGTTCGGTGTGTGCGGGCTGATAACTCCACGCGATGAACGCGGTGAACCCGCCGGTCTCATCCTGGAGGTCTCTCAACCGGAACAGATGCTCCAGCCGTTCCTCGACCGTTTCTACCGTGCCATACATCATCGTGGCGGTCGTCCGCAGCCCTGCGCGATGAGCCTCGCGCATCACACCCAGCCACTCATCGGCGGTGGCTTTCGTGTAGCAATTCAGAATTTTGCGAACACGATCCACCAGAATCTCGGCGCCGCCACCAGGCACACTGTCGAGACCCGCAGCGATCAACCGATCAATGACCTGAGCGGTCATCAAGCCCGACAACCGCGAAATGTGAATCACTTCGGGCGGCGACAACGCGTGCAGGCGGAACTCTGGGTATCGACGCTTCACCTGGCGAAACAGATCCTCGTACCATTCCAGTGGAACGTCGGGATTGTGCCCGCCCTGGAGCAGCAGTTGCCCGCCGCCAAGCGCGATCGTCTGGTCAATCTTCCGGAAGATCTCGTCGAACCCCAGCGTGTAGCCTTCCGCCGACCCCACGGGCCGGTAAAACGCGCAGAACTTGCAGCGCGCCACACAAACGTTGGTGTAGTTGACGTTGCGGTCAATGATGTACGTGACCACCCCTTCCGGATGCCGGTGCGCACGTGCCTGATCCGCGAGCCCACCGAGCAGGGATGTCGGCGCGTGGAGGTAGAACTCCAGTGCCTCGTCGCGGGTCAGCCGCCCGCCCGCATGCAACTTGTCAGCAATAGCTACTACAGTCATTAACACGCTTTCTCACATGCTACTTCAACCGCGCCGCCGCTCCATCGAAGCCGACGCGAAGAACCGAGGCTCAACGGCCGACGTGATCAGCTCCACAGCCGCCGCCTCGCGGTAATACGTCTGCAGTCCCTGAAGCATGCGCTCGCTCAGGTCGAACAGAATGTGTTCGCGCAGGTAGTGACGGGCGATGCCCTTATACTGCGGCCGGTCCGCCATGTAGGCATCCGCCAGCGCGTCGGATACCAACACGCCGGCCTCTTTGGCCGTCTGCATTCGCCTGACCGCGTGCGGCGGAAGACTGTCGGCGCGCCCGGCCCAGAACGCCCACACAAACGGCAGACCCGTCATCTCGGTCCACGCCTGGCCCAGATCGATTTTTTCAGCGCCAAGTGCGCGGTGGTCTGCAAACAGCGCCGGGTCGCCAATCAACAACGCCGCGTCGTGGCCGGCCAGCATGGATTCCAGATCCGGCGCGTGGCGCACGAACGCCGGTGTGATACCGAACCGGCGCGCGCACAAAATGCGCGTGAGCGCCACGGACGTGCGGGAACTGGTATCCAGCGCGATGGTGTGAATCCAGGACAGCGGCTTCCTTGTGAAGAGGGCCACTGAGGCCACGGGCCCCTCGGACGCGATCGAAACACCAGGCACCACCAAATCGGAGGGCCGATCGGCGTACGCGATTGTGGGAATCAGGCCGAGGTCAATCGCTCCGGTCGCCAGTAACGAAGCGCACTCGGCGGGGGGGTCGAACCGCAGGGAAAACACGGGATCGGCGTCACCGCCGAGTTCATGCACCAACGGCCGGCAGTTGAGATAGTTGACCGACCCGAGACGGATCTTCGACACTCACGACACCCGTTCGAATCGGCTGTTTCTGGCCGATGGCGTCGCGAACGCTGCGGAAATTTGACGCACGATATCGATGCGCGGGCTCCTGCGGGGGCCCAGGCCCAGAGGATCAGTCGCAGGCACATTGTCGATGTCGTTGGCTCCGTAGGCAATGGCCACCTGCGCGAGTTTGGGACCGTACAGCACCCAGTCCACCTGGAGGGACGGCACCTCGCCGCACACCAGTCGCGCCACCGCAATCGTCCGCACATCGTCGTATCCGGTGGACGGCGTTTCAATCTCGTCGAATCGCGGCAACGGCGCAAACGCGAGCAACGCGCCCACCTCACGCTGAAGCGCGGCCACCCGTTCGATACAGACCAGGCGTGCCGCGAGGGTGCTTGCGCGGTCCACGCTCGCCCGCGACACTTCCAACCCACCATGCCGGAGCGCCCGGACCAGTTCGGCTGGTTCCTCAAACCTGTCCACTGGGAAGTACGCCACGCCGGTCAGGCCGGCGGCACACAGTTCACGGGCGGCCTCGGCCAGCGCCAGGTGGTCGCCACCGACGAGATCCAGCAGGTCTGTAGCCGAAAATCCTGTGACCGGGATGTCGCCTGAAGCGGCCACAACCGCGCGCACCAATGCGCAGCCCGCCGCGACCGACACCGGCCGAGACGTGATGCGTACTTCCCTGGCATCCCCCAATTCCGATGGCACCGCGTCGCCTGCCACCTCAAACACGTGGCCATACGTCACCACGTCGCCGTGGCGAGCCCGGCGCGCGAGTTCGCCAAGCGTACCCACACTCACCAGGTCGGCACAGGCCAGCACCCGTTCGGCCTCCTCGTGGGAAAACGACTCGCCTGACGAGGCTTTGGATTCCAGATCCTGCAACATGTTCACAACCCCGGCACGCGAGCGCCTGGCTCCCTTTCATTCGCTTCGATTGCGGCAGCCACGCGCGTGGCCAGCACCAACGCGCGATAGCCGTCCTGCCCGGTCACACGAGGCGCGCGGTCTTCTCGAATGGCATCCACAAAATCCTGCAATTCTCTCCCGAGCGGCTCACCCTTTTCCACAGGCACCGCGCCGCCCTCAATGGCTGGCCGTTCACCCGGCCGCGGGATAACGCGATACGCCTCAAGCTCCTGCTCACCGTAGTCCACCGAGACATACAGATCCGGCTGAAAAAAGCGAACCTTGCGCACACGGTCGCGGCTGATGCGACTCGCGGTCAAGTTCACCGTACATCCGGAGGCGAACCTCAGACGCGCGTTGGCAATGTCCACCTTGTGCGAAAGCACCGGTACGCCCACAGCCTCAACGGCGGTGACCTCGGTTCGGTCGATGGCCAGCACAATATCGAGGTCGTGAATCATCACGTCGAAGACCACGTCGATGTCGAGGCTGCGGTCGGGAAAACCGCTGAGTCGATGCACCTCAATAAACCGTGGCGCCGAAATCAAAGGAATCGCGGCGGCCACTGCGGGGTTGAACCGCTCGGTGTGGCCGACTGCAAGCCGAAGCCCCGCGCGGTCCGCCAGCGCGATCAACTCCTCAGCCTCAGCGAGTGTGGCGGTCATGGGTTTCTCAACGAGCACGTGAACACCAGCGTCGAGAAACTCCCGCGCCACTCGACAATGATCAACGGTCGGTACCGCAATGCTGACGGCATCTACGCGGCCGATGAGGTCCCGATAGTCGGCAAACGCCTCAACGCCCTGGGCGGACTCCGCAGCGGCTCGCCGCGCCGCCGACACATCGGCTACGCCCATCAGGCGAGCGCCGGAGGCCGCCGCCAGCAGACGCGCATGGTGACGCCCAAGGTGCCCGACACCTACGACTCCGATCCGGACGTCCGCGCTCATGTAGTCCCCTGCGGCCGGCCCACCACCACCACGCCGGCTTCATTTGCGGCCAACAGAAACGCTGGGCCATCAAGCACCAGTGTCCGGCCGGCATCAATGGATAACGCGTCGGCACCCGCGGCCTGCATGGCGCGAATGGTGGCGACGCCGACCACCGGCACGTCGAAGCGCATGTCCTGTTTCGGCTTGGCCACCTTCACCACGCGCGTCCCGGCGCCCACTAGCGCCCCGGCTCGTGCAATGGCCGCATCGGTCCCTTCCATCGCTTCAACCGCCACCACCGCGCGGTCTTTGACGACGATGGTCTGGCCAACGTCGAGGCCGGCCACGGCATCGGCCACCGAGTAGCCAAACGTGAAGTCCGCCTGCATGGACTCGGTCGGCTGCGCGGTCGTAAGCACACCGGGTGATGCGAGCAAGCCTGCCAGCAACTCTGTGGAGTCCATCAACGTGATACCGTGTCTGAGCAGCACATCGGCGATGGCGGCAATCAACGCGTCTGTGTTCTTCGACTTGAGGCGCGCCAGCACCGACAGCATAGTCAGGTCCGGCAACACGCCGCCGAATAGCTTCGTGTGTTTGACCTGGCCGGCCATGATGGCTTGAGTGACGCCGGCATGCTGCAGCGTCTTGATACACGTGCCCAGATGGCCAAGCGCCACCCACGAGTGCCGGACGCCGCCCAGTTCTCTGCCCAGATCTTCAAGGGCCGGAAAGGCCTCGCCCTCCACCGCCACGACCACGACCTCGTGGCCCAGCTGGCGGGCGGCTCTGAGAATTAAAAAAGGAAACGATCCGTTCCCGGCGATCAGGCCCAGCGGCATGTGGAGGAGATCTTACTCCCCGCCGGTCTCGTCGTCGGCCCTGCGGGATGGCCGCCTGAGAATGACGCCGCGCGACCCGGCGTGCCGGATGAACTCCACGAGGAACGCCACTTCGGGAGCGGCGAGTGTGGGGTCGCCCTCGATTAACTCGATGGCGCGGCTGGTATTGTGCTGGATGAGGTGCCGATAGGCGCGGCGCAGCTTGCCAATAAGCTCACGCGAGAAGCCCCGGCGCTCCAGGCCAATCGAGTTCAGGCCATAGATGCGGGCGCGGTTGCCCACCGTCTTGGCGTACGGCAGTGCGTTTCGCGTGACCACCGTGTAGCCGCCGATGAACGCAAACTTGCCGATGCGGCAGAACTGGTGCACGCCGGAGAAGGCGCTGATCGTCACCCAGTCATCAACCGTCACGTGGCCGCCCAGCGTGGCGCCGTTGCCGAAGATGGTGTGGTTGCCGACGTGGCAGTCATGCGCGACATGGGAGTACGCCATGAACAGGTTGTGGTCGCCAATCGTCGTGACGCCGCCGCCACCAGCCGTGCCGCGGTGGATGGTGACGAACTCACGGAAGACGTTGTTGGTGCCGATCGTGAGTCGCGTGGGTTCACCCTTGAACTTGAGGTCCTGGGGTGCGAGGCCAATTGAGGCCAGAGGGAAGATCTCGGTATGGTCGCCAATATCCGTCCAGCCGTCGATCACTGTTGAGGCGCCAATGCGACAGTGACTTCCAAGAGTTACGCGTGGACCGATGACCGCGTAGGGCCCCACCACTGTACCTTTGCCGATGACGGCACCGGGATGGATGACTGCGCTCGGGTGGACATCGACTTCACGTGCCGCCACTTCCGGCTCCACCATCAGCAGGAGCCTAGCTTCAGCCACCACTTGCCCATTGTTCGTGGCAATGGCTCCGGCACGCACCAAAGGCCCGCGCCGCGCCCCAAGCCTCACATCCAGTTCGAGCCGGTCTCCCGGCACCACCTGCTTGCGAAACTTCACGTCGTCTATTCCGCGAAGCGCGACGCGATCGCCTCGGCCCGGCAGGGTATCGGCCAGGAGGAGCATGGCGACTTGAGCGAGTGATTCGATCAAGAGCACGCCGGGCATCAGGGGCGTACCGGGAAAGTGTCCCTGAAAAAATTCTTCGTTGACGGTGACGCTCTTGACCGCCACCATCCGCACGCCAGGTTCATGCGTCAGAACGCCGTCAACCAGCACTGAAGGATAGCGATAAGACAGGCGATCGAGGACGGAGGACAACATCGGTAATCTGGGATCTAGAAGCCGGTCGGGTAATCGGGCCATACCCAACTACCCGACCCAAAGGACTGAGGATCTTACTTCTTCGCCGAGTACTGGGCGTCGACACGCTTGACGAGTTCCGGCGAGAGGTTGAGTCCCGGAAACACGTAGACGGCGCCACTGTTTTCCACGTTGAACACGATGTGGAGGCTGCGCTCCTTGGCGAGGCTCTCGAGAATCGGCATGACCTTCTTCTCAAAGTCGCCCAGGAGGTCCTGCTGCAGCGTCTGCAGTTCGGACTGGGCTTCCTGCTGCTTGAAGGTCAGTTCGCGCGTGAGCCGGTCGATGTCCTTCGCCAAGGTGGCCGCGGCTACTTCGCTCAGGAGGGCGCCCTGTGTCTGCTGCCGGGTCTGGGCGTCCTTCAATTTAGTTTGAAGCCCCGTCAGCTCGCCTTCCAGTTTCTTGCCAACCGCCTCGTACTGCTGGGAGCCGGACTTGCCCAGAATCGACTGCGCCACGACTGACTGAAGGTCCACGAAGCCAATCTTGGACTCGGCCGGAAACGGCGGCTGCACTGGCGGTGCTGGCGCGGGGACCGCAGGCGCCGGTGGTTTGGCCGTCGCCGGCGGCGGGTTCTGCGCCGGGGGATTCTGTGCGGGAGGGGCTGTCTGGGCCAGGGCGTTGCCCGCTACAAGGACGGCCAAGATGGCCATAATGATTGTCTGTCTACTCATGAGTGGTCTCTACCTACACCTTTCCAAAAGAAACGATAACGTAGAACGTGCCGCCGAAGCCAGTCCGAGTACACTAGGGGTCATGCGCCGTGCTGTGCTCAGACGCCCATTCCTGACCCGAACTTTCCTGGCCCGAAGCCTCGCTATTCTGACGCTCGCGGCGACCGCGACGGCCTGTGACGACCCCGGACCGGTCGCCCCGACGCCGACCACGGCCACTCCGGTGTCGTTTACCGAGACATTTACAGGCACACTCGCGCGTAACGGCGCCGTAACCTTCCCGTTCGAGGCCCTGGCGGCCGGCACAGCCACCGCCACGATGGCCGCCCTCGTGCCCGTCATCGAGCCCATCGGGTTTGCGATGGGCACCTGGAACGGTCTGGGGTGCCAGACAGTCATTTCCAACGACAGCGCCTTCCAGTTTGCCACCCTGACCGGCACGGTGGGCGGCCCGGGACGGTTGTGCCTGCGTGTCTACGACGTCGGCGGTGTTGCCACCACCGTGAAGTTCACGGTCTCGGTCACTCACTTCTAGAACGTCGTTCCCACGGCAAACCGGAAGGTGAACTTCGGCTGCGGCCGCAGGCTGTTGTTGAACACCCGGGCTCGCTGCGGGTTATAGGCGAAGATCAGCCGGAACGGCACGTTCAGCACCGGCATGAAGAAGCGGATCTCGCTGCCCATCGACGTCTTGAACGCATAGCTCTTGCCGATCTCGCGGAGCGACGGCGTAGCCGGCACTTGCCCTGCTGGCGTCAGTTCCACAGTCTGTCCTGGGTCGGCCAAAAGGGGCGGCGTGGGTGGCACCGTCTCGAACACGGTGTCCTTCCAGACGAACCGCTCGCCGATGTCGCGCACCTGCCCGGCGTCATAAAAAAACACGAGGCGCACCGGCCCGACGACGCGGATCATGTATTCGCCGTTGAACAGCAACGTCTTGTTACCACCGAGCACCAGACCCGAGCGCTCGTCACGCGTGCCGACGCTACGGAGGTCGAACCCGCGAATGCTGTACTCGCCACCGAGCACGAGTTTTTCGAAGATCGGCAGCGTCGTGGTGTCGCCATAGGGCCTGATGTATTCACCCTGCAGACGGAACCCGAACGACGTGCGGGGCGTGACCGGCAAATACCAGGTGCCTTCAAGGCGTCCGCGCAGGAACGAGGTGTCGCCGCCCAGGCCCGCGATGTCGAGCGCCGCGGTGTACTTGGTGCCGCTGCTCGGAAAAATAGGCTCGTTGATCGTGTTGTACAGGATACTGGGTGAAATTTTGCTGATCACCCGCTTGCCGTTCGAGTTGAGGAGCAGCGAGTCACTCAGCAGCGGATTCCCCGCCAGCACGGCCGGGTCCTTGTAGATGTCGGAGATGTTCGAGACCGACACGTTCTCCAGACTGTAGCCAATGAAAAACCGCGACCAGCTCTTCACCGGGAACCCGAAGAGGATGTTTGCACCAGTCGATCCCTGCGTGAACTGGAAGAGGTAGTTCACCTGGCGTGAATACAAGTCGATGCCCGCCGTAATCGGGCGGTCGAACAGGAACGGCTCAGTGAACGCGATCTGGTAGTTCCGCGCCTGCGAACCCTTCTGCGCTGAAATCGACAGCGTCTCGCCGCGGCCCATCAGATTGGATGTCTGGAAGCCCAGTTGCCCGAAGAAACCCTCGAACTGCGAAATGCCGGCGCCGAAGCTCAACTGGTTGCGGTTCTGCTCCTCGAACTTCAGCCGCACGTCCACCTTGCCGTCGGCGTTCGGGGTCTTTTCGATCTTGACCGAGTCCTCGCTCTCAAGCGGCTTGAAGTAGCCCAGCTGGTTCAGCCGTCGCACGCTGAACTTCAGCGACTCCATGTTGAACACGCCGCCTTCCACGAGGCGCATCTCGCGCCGGATGACCGAATCGCGCGTGGTGGTGTTGCCGAGGAATGTCAGCCGATTGAGAAAGTACCGCACGCCCTCCTGGACCTTGATGACCAGGTCCACTTCGGGCGTACCCTGAAACCCGGGGATAGGTTCACCCGTGTCCATGTTCCGGTCGTTCGGCGTCACATCCGGGTTCATGGTGAATTCCCAGAACCCCGCGCTGCCGTAAAACTCCTGGAGCTTTTCGTAACCCTTACGGATGGGCTTCTCCGAGTAGTAGTCGCCCACTCTGAGCTTGTCGAACACCGTGAGAATGGCCGGCGTCGGCACGTTTTCGTTGCCCGCCACCGACACGGACTTCACGCGATACCGCGCGCGTTCGTCCACGGGAATACGCAATCGTACCCACCGGCTCTTGCCGTCGGCCGAGTCTTCAAGCGGCTCAATCTGCGGCTGCCCCACCTTTGCGAACACGTACCCCTGTTCGCGGAAATACGCCTCGAGCGCTTCCGCATCCTCGGCAAACTTGGCGTCCTGATAGGTGCCACCGCCGCTGATGAAGCCCAGGAGCCCGCGCGCCTTGTTGACCTTCATCCGCTTGCGCAGGGCGCCGTCGCTCACCTCGTTGTTGCCGTCGAACACGACCTCGCGAATCCTGACCTTCGGCCCCTGCTCGATGTTGAACGACAGATGCACCAGTTTCGGACCGCCGGCCACAGGCTTCGTGCTCGGGGTCACGGTGGCAAACTGGTAGCCCTTTTCGGCATACAGGGTCTTGACCACGCCCGCCACGCGGCGCACCACAGCATCATCCACCGGGGAATCCAGCCTCAGGTCGAGGCTCAGTTCCTTCAGTTTGCTTTCGATGTCCGCAATGGCCACTTCCTTCGAACCCAAATAGTCCACAATCTTGATGCGGCGCCGCTCTTCGACGAGAAAGACAACCTGCTTGCCGATGACGCCGTTCGGATAGACGCTATCGACCACTTCAATCCGCATGTCATCGATGAAAGGCGTCGCGAACAGGCGATCGAAGTCGGCGAGCAGCGACGCCTCGGTCGCGGCGTTGTACGGCACCCACGTGCCCCTTGTCACAGGACGGGATGCCTCTGTGCGAATGTAGTACTGGTACGTCTCAGCCGGGACCGTCGTAAACACGTTCTCTGGAACGATGCGGATTTCAATACTCTGCAACACCGGACCGATGTCGGTGGGGGGCAGCGGCGGCGCCTGCGGCTGGGCCTGCTGGGCTACCGGAGGTGTTTGGGCCGCCACGCCATGCACCAATCCAGGCACAAAGCCGGTCGTGCCCATTAGGGCCATCAGGACGAACACCACACACACACGCTTGATCAGGGTCAACACAGCACCTGGCCCAAAAGCCGCCCACGGGGGCGGGAGTATTTGCTTTCCGTTCAGACGGTCGCCGCCAGCGGGCGGCCGGTCTCAGATCCACCCGCGGACCGCCACGACAGCGTCCCATGGTCAAGGTAGACCTCAACGTGCCCAGTCCGCAACTGGCCCCGGATCAGTTCCTCGGACAAAGGATCCTCAATGTATCGCTGAATCGCCCGCCGCAACGGCCGCGCGCCATACGTGCGGTCGAGGCAGGTCACGTCGATAATCCAGTCTACAGCCTCGGGCGCCAGCGAAATCGACAACTGCCGCTGCGCCAGGTGTTTATTGAGCCCCTCCACCAGCAATATCGTAATCTGCCTCAGGTCATCATCTGACAAAGGCTCAAAGACGATGATTTCATCGACGCGGTTGATGAACTCGGGATTAAAGGTCTTTTTGACCTCGCCCAGCACCATCTCGGTGACCGTCCGCTGCACTTCGCGGCTGTCCTGCGCCTGGAAGCCCATTGACGCCTTCTTCTGGATAAAGCGGGCCCCGATATTGGACGTCATGATGATGATCGTGTTCTTGAAGTCGATCCGGTTGCCCAACCCGTCGGTCAGGTGCCCGTCCTCAAAAACCTGCAACAGGATGTTGAAGAGATCCGGATGAGCCTTTTCAATCTCATCGAGCAGCACCACCGAGTACGGATGCCGCTTCACCTTCTCTGTCAGTTGGCCGCCCTCTTCGTGGCCCACGTACCCTGGCGGCGACCCGATGAGCTTCGACACGGCGTGTTTTTCCATGTACTCGGACATGTCGAAACGAATGAGCGACTGATCCGACCCAAACAGGAAACTAGCCAACGCGCGCGCGAGTTCCGTCTTGCCCACGCCTGTGGGACCAAGAAACACGAAGCTGCCCACGGGCCGGTTGGGGTTCTTCAAACCGGCGCGTGATCTCCGAATGGCGCGAGAAAGCGCCGAAATCGCACGCTCCTGGCTGATCACCCGCCCGTGGAGCTCCTCTTCCATCCGTAGGAGCTTGTCGCCTTCGTCTTCGTTGATCGACGTCAGCGGCACGCCGGTCCACTTGGACACGACTTCGTCAATCTCCTGGCGCCCCACGACCACCCGGCGGCCGCGCGGATGCACACGCAGCGTCTCGCGCACCACCGCCACGGCCTCGTCGTCCATCCCGAGGTCTTTTTCGGCGTCTTCGAGCGGCACCGGCATCACGACCTGCCGAGTGTACGCTCCGGCTTCCTGGCGCAGCTTGGCTTCGCGCAACTTCACGCGTGCGCCGGCCTCATCGATCAAGTCAATGGCCTTGTCAGGCAGGAATCGATCGGTGATGTACCGGCTGGACTGATAAACCGCCGCTTCGAGCGCCTCGGGGGTGTACTCCACATGATGGAACACCTCGTAGCGGTCTTTCACGCCGAGCATGACCTGCAGCGACTCTTCTTCGGAGGGCGGGTCCACCTTCACGGCCTGGAACCGCCGTTCAAGCGACCGGTCTTTTTCAATGTACTTGCGGTACTCGGCCGGTGTCGTGGCGCCTACGCAGCGAATCTGGCCCCGCGACAGCGCGGGCTTGAGGATGTTGGCCGCGTCCAGCGACCCTTCGGCCGACCCCGCCCCCACGAGCGTGTGCAACTCGTCGATGAATACGATGATGTTCGGGTTGTCGATCAGTTCCTTCATGATCGCCTTGAGGCGCTCTTCGAACTGGCCGCGATACTTCGTGCCCGCCACGATCAACGACAGGTCCAGTGCCAGCACGCGCTTGTCGGCAAGAAAATGCGGCACCTCACCGTCAACGATCTTCTGCGCCAGGACCTCGACGATGTCGGTTATGCCCACGCCGGGCTCGCCGATCAAGACGACGTTGTTCTTCGTGCGGCGGCACAAGACCTGCTGCATGCGTTCGAGTTCGAGCCCGCGTCCCACAAGCGGATCGAGCTGATGCCTCGCGGCGGCATCCGTCAGATCCCGGCCGAATTCGGCGAGCAGCGGGGTTTCCTTCGGTCGCACCGGCGTGGTCTTTTCGTTGAGCAACTGCACGATGTCGTCGCGCACACTCACCAGCCGCATACCCTTTTCATGGAGAATCGAGGACGCGACGGAACGCTCTTCGCGCAGCAACCCCAGCAGGACGTGTTCCGTGCCGACGTACGTGTGCAGCAACCGGTCGGCTTCGTCGGCTGAATACTGCAGGACGCGCCTCGTCTCCGTACTGAACGGAATGTCTACCGATGTCGAGACCTTCTCGCGGAACGTGGTGCGGGCTTCGATTTCCTTGCGGATGCTCTCCAGTGACAGGTGCGATCGGGCAAAGATTCGGCTGGTCAGCCCCTTACCTTCCCGAATGAGGCCGAGCAACAGGTGCTCGGTCTCGATCGAGTTACTGCCCAATTGCGTGGCTTCGTAGCGGGCGAAGAACAGCACCCGTCGCGCACGTTCGGTGTAGCGCTCAAACACAGCGTTAATTATACGGTGGATCAGGCAGGGCTCAGCCGTCCGGCCTCGAGCCGGAGGATGCGATCACAGGCTGCCGCGAGCAGCGGATTGTGAGTGGCGATGAGTGAGGTCAAGCCGTGTTCGGCGTGCATGTCGCGAATCAGTCGGTGCAGGTCGGCTGCCGTAGCCTCGTCAAGATTACCGGTCGGTTCGTCAGCCAGGAGCACCGTGGGGCGCGACACCAGGGCCCGCGCGATCGCCACGCGCTGCTGTTCACCGCCGGACAGTGCCGACGGCCGGTGCGACGCCCGGTCGGCCAGGCCGACTCGCTCGAGCAGCCCTTCCGCCCGCGCGCGGCGTTCAGCGGCCGGCGCGCCCGCGATGCGCAGGGGCATCTCGATGTTTTCAAGCGCCGTAAACTCGGGCAACAGGTGGTGGAACTGGAACACAAAGCCGACGTGCCGATTGCGAAACGCGACGCGGGCCGCGTCGGTCATCTCGTGGATCTGGGCGTCGCCGAGACGGATCGTGCCGGCGTCGAACACGTCCAGGCCACCAAGGACGTGCAATAGCGAACTTTTCCCGACGCCCGACGCGCCGACAATGGCCACCATCTCCCCGGAGCTGACGTCGAGGTCGACGTCGCGCAGCACTTCAAGACGCCGCGTGGCGGTCTCATACGACTTGACGACACCGCGTGCCTCGATGCCGCCCATGGTTATTGATACCTCAGGGCTTCGGCCGGATCGAGCGACGCGGCTTTTCGGGACGGGTACAACGTGGCGACCAGGCAGATCACCATCGCGGAGGCCATGATGGTGAGCACATCCAACGGCACCACCTGAAACCGCAGGCGCGTGATCTGATACACGTCGCCAGGCAGTTCAAACAAGCGGTAGTGTTCGGACACCCAGCAGACCAGCAAACCCAAGATCGTGCCGGCTCCGGTACCGATAGCGCCAATCGTCAGTCCCTGCAGCAGGAAGATGCGCCTGATGGCCGAGGCTGGTGCGCCCATCGTGCGCAGGATGCCGATGTCGCGGCTCTTTTCTACCACGAGCAATACGAGCGACGCCACGATGTTGAGCGCGGCCACCATGACGATGAGCCCGATCGTGAGGGCGATGGCCACCTTCTCGAGTCGGAGCGCCGAATACAGCGACGCGTTGAGCTCGGTCCAGTCTTCGGTGAGATACGTCCCGCTCAGGGAATCTCGCAACCGTGCGGCGATCGCGGGGGCTTCATCCAGGTCGGCCACTTTGAGTTGCATCGCGTCGGGTCCGGACTGGCTCAGGAAGTCGAGCGCCACTGACATCGGAATCAGTCCGTAGTTCGCATCAAACTGGTAAAAGCCCAGCTTGAAGATGCCAACCACTTGGAAGCGGCGCATCCGCGGCATCATGGCCAGCGGCGTCATCACACCTTCCGGCGTCATGATCTGCACGTTATCGCCCACCGTCACGCGCAAGCGGTCGGCCAGATCCTGGCCCAACAGGATCGGGTCATAGATGGGCTCATCCTCCGGTCCCGTCTCTGGAGCGGCGACAAACTCAGCGAGGCTGCCTGCGGTCATCGACGAGCCAAGATCGGTGACCTGCACCTCGCGAGCGGGGTCGATCCCTTTGAGCTGCAGCGGCGCCTGCTGGCCGTTGAACACGACCATGCCCTGTCCCACGACGACCGGAGCCACGCCTACCACGCCCTCCACCTGCATTTTCTTCACCTCGGCCTCGACATCCAGCAGGCCGCCGTCGGCCGTCTTGTAGACGTTGATGTGGGCGGTGGCGCCCACGATGCGATCCCGCAATTCCCCCTGCACGCCTGTCATCAGCGCCGTCGCGATGATCAGTGCCATCACCCCCACGCCCACGCCGAGGATCGACACCAGCGAGATCAGCGAGATGAACGCCTGCTTCCGGCGGGCGGTCAGATACCTGAGGGCGATGAACCAGGGGAAAGACATTGCCTCATTGCCTCATGAGCCCACTGGCTCATTGCCTCATTAGCTAATTGGCTCATTCTTCACAGAGCGCATGAGCGGAAAGAGAATGACATCGCGAATTGATGGGCTGCCAGTGAGGAGCATCACGAGCCGGTCAATGCCGATGCCCTCGCCGCCCGTGGGAGGCATGCCGTATTCGAGGGCGCGCACGTAGTCTTCGTCCATCTGGTGTGCTTCGCTGTCGCCGGCCGCCCGGTCCTTCAGTTGGTCCTCGAACCGGCGGCGCTGCTCGGCCGGGTCGTTGAGCTCACTGAACCCGTTGGCCACTTCAAAACCGCCGGCGTACATTTCGAACCGTTCCACAGTGTCCGGGTCGTCCGGCCTCTGCTTCGACAGGGGCGACACCTCAGTCGGAAAGTCGTACACAAACGTCGGCTGCACGAGCTGGTCTTCCCACAGGCCCTCAAAGATCGTGGTGGCAATTTTGCCGGCGCCGTGTGAGGCCTTGACCTCAAGGCCCAGCGCCTTGGCGACGGCGGCCGCGTTCTCACGATCGCGCAGGTCGGGTTCAGTCACCGCGCGGCCCAGCCGTTCGGTTGCCGCTTCGGCGGCGGCGTGACGCAACGACAGGCGCCGGAACGGAGCGGCAAACGAAATCGTGTGACCGTTGAACTGGCATTCGAGCCCGCCGGTGGCTTCCAGCGCGACGTCGGCCAGCATCTCCTCGGTCATCGATATCAGATGCTGGTAGTCCACGTACGCTTCGTAGAACTCCAGCATCGTGAACTCGGGATTGTGCTGCGTCGAAATTCCCTCGTTCCTGAAGTTCCGATTGATCTCGTAGACCTTCTCAAACCCGCCAACAGTCAAACGCTTCAGATACAACTCCGGCGCGATCCGCAGGTAGAGCTGCATGTCGAGCGTGTTGTGATGCGTGACGAAGGGACGCGCCAATGCGCCCCCGGCAATCGGCTGCATCATCGGCGTCTCGACCTCGAGAAATCCGCGAGCGTTCATGAAACGGCGAATGCCCGCCACCACCCTGGCGCGCGTCTCGAACACCTTGCGCGCCTCGGCGTTGACAATGAGGTCGAGGTAGCGCTGCCGGTAGCGAATTTCAACGTCCGTCAGCCCGTGCCATTTCTCAGGGAGCGGCAGGAGGCACTTGGCCAGAAATACGATCGACTCGGCAAAAACCGTCAGCTCGTTGGTCTTGGTGCGGAACACCCGGCCCGAGACGCCAACGTGATCACCAAAGTCGAGCCGCTTGAAGATCTCGAAGTCGCGCTCGGGCATCGAATCCGCGCGCACGTACGCCTGCAAGCGAGTGAGGCCATCCGAGAGAACAAGGAAATTGGCTTTGCCGAAGCTGCGAATCGACAGAATGCGGCCGGCCACCCGCGCCTGAGGCCGTTCAGCTTCCAGCACATCGCCTGCGGTGTCGGTATGCGCACCGACAATTTCTGAAATGGTCGCGCTGCGATCAAATCGGACGGGATACGGCGGCACGCCAAGGGCTACCAGCTCCTCGAGCTTGGCCTTGCGCTGCGCAATCTGCTCTACTTCGTTCGCCATGACAACGATTACCCCACCAACAATGATCGTCGAATCCCGTCCAGGACTCCGTTGACGAACTTGACCGATTCGTCGGCGCTGAACGTGCGGGCCAGTTCAAGCGCCTCGTTCACGATCACCGCCGGCGCCGTCTCAGGCTGATGCTGCAATTCCCACACGGCCAGGCGCAGGATCAACTTGTCCATCAGTGCCAGGCGCTCGAGGCGCCAGTGATTCGCCTGTTTCTCAATCAGCGTGTCAATTTCCTGATG
Organism: Acidobacteriota bacterium; assembly: GCA_005799825.1. Lineage (GTDB taxonomy): Bacteria > Acidobacteriota > Vicinamibacteria > Vicinamibacterales > SCN-69-37 > SYFT01. The sequence continues at coordinate 23,454 of SYFT01000059.1, forward strand.
ATGCGCCACCGCCCCCCGCATCAGAACCTCGGCAAACGCGCGAACGGCGTCGGTCGCCTCGGGCAGGTGCTCGGCAAACACGCCATCAAGCGCCTCGTCGGGCGCGGTGCCGCCGACCTCCCAGAAGTACAGCGCCTGCAGGGCCGCTTCGCGCGCCTGATGGCGCGGCGTCGTGTTCACGACCTGGCTCCAGTGCTTGAGGGCAGCGACCGATACAACTGCGCCATCTCAAGGGCGGCCGTGGCTGACTCTCGCCCCTTGTTCGCGGGTCCGTCGCCGGCACGCGCCAACGCCTCTTCTGCCGTGTTGGTCGTCAGCACGCCAAACGCGATGGGGACACCGGTGGCCTGTGCCGCGCGCATGATGCCTTCCGCCGCAGCCGTGGCGATGTACTCGAAGTGCGGTGTTTCACCTCGGATGAGGCAGCCGAGACACACGACCGCGTCCCACCGCTCTACTTCAGCCACACGTTGTGCCGCCTGCGCCAACTCATAGGCGCCGGGAACCGCAAACGTGACGATGTCACCTTCGAGGACGCCGGCCTCGCGCAACGCTGCGCGAGCGCCCGCCTCCAGTCCGCTGGTGACAAAGTCGTGGTATTGGGAGACGACCAATGCGACTCGGGTCGACATCCGCTATTTTCCGGTGAACATCGGCTTGCGCTTTTCGAGGAACGCCCGCGTGCCTTCACGCATGTCGTCAGTGGTAGAGACCAGGCCAAACAGCGTAGCTTCGTGGTCCTCGGCCTCGGCAAACGCCATGTCGGCGCCGCTGGCGACCGCGTCGAGGATGTAGCGCACGGCGACGGGGGCCTTGGTGGCCAGCGTCTGCGCCAGCTTGCGCGCCTCGTCCATCAACTGCGCGGCGGGCACCACGCGATTGACCAAGCCGATCCGATGCGCCTCGTCGGCGCCAATCATATCGCCGGTCAGCAAGAGCTCCTGCGCGCGGCCACGGCCCACCAGCCGCGGCAATCGCTGTGAACCTGCATACCCGGGAATGATTCCCAGGTTGATCTCGGGCTGGCCGAACCGCGCGGTGTCGGCGGCAATGCGCATCGTGCAGGCCATCGCCAGCTCACACCCACCGCCGAGGGCAAATCCATTCACGGCCGCCACCACGGGCTTGCCCAGGCGCTCGATGCGATCGAACAACCGCTGCCCGCGACGCGCATGATCGCGACCGCTCACCGGTGTCTGCACCGCAAGTTCGTTGATGTCTGCCCCGGCCACGAATGACTTGTCGCCGGTGCCCGTCAGAATGACCACGCGCGTCTCGGCGTCCGCAGCCACCGCCTCGAAGGCTGTCGTCAACTCATCAAGGGTCTGCGCGTTGAGCGCGTTCAGGACTTTGGGGCGATTCAGCGTGATGGTGGTGACGCTGCCGTGGCGATCTACCCGGATGTTTTCAAAGGACATGCACCCGCGATTATACCCGCCACCTCTTACGCCGGACGAACGCGCCCGTGGCGGCTGCAGCGGCGGCGCCGGCCAGCGACCCGATGGCATCGGCCGCAAGATCTGCCCCAGACGCTATACGTCCGGGAATAAACCATTGGTGGAATTCATCAGTCGCGCCATAGAGCGCCCCGATAAGCGTCGCCGGCACGATCAGCGACTGCGTCATGGATCCGAGCGGCCCGCCCCCGAGGGCCCGCACGAGTAAGGCCCCGAGCACGGCATAACTCAACGCATGGGCCCCGTAGTCGGGCGCGCCGAACGGGATGGCGATATCCGTCCGATGGGAGGCGGCAAAGGTCGCAGCCATCCACATCACGGCTGGTCCCCAGCTCCACGCGAGCCTGGTCCCCTGGCTGCGAGCGGACTCAGTTGAACGCGAGATACAACACCCAGCCGAGCAGCAGCGCGCCACCCACAAGCGCGCCGAACAGCCGCGCGGCAAACCACAGCCCCGTCTGAAGGTCGTCTCGATGCAAGGCGGCGAACACCGGTGCCACCAGCGCGGCGAACAGGATCAACAGGCCCAGATGACTGGTCACTTCCTGTCCACCTTCCCACCGCGGGCCACATCGGCGGCGTCGAAAATCACCAGAACATTCATCAGGCCAGCGACGATGAGAAAGGTGTTGCCGTATTCGTAGGAGGCAGCGACCACGTCGCCAAGTCCGTAGCCGGCCCACCCCGCCACCAACCGTGTCGCGCCAATCATCCACTGGGCGGCAGCCGCGAGAAGCATCAACGGTTCGACACTCTGGAACGGGAACAGCCGTCCGCCAAACGCCAGGCCCAGCACGTACATGGGCAGCAGCATGGTGCCGAACATCAACGCCTTCCCTGCCTGGCCCTGCAGCATGTGCCCGGCTCCAGGAAACACCCAGGCCAGCAGACACGTGAGCGCAAGCCCGGGCCGGGCGACTGCGGGCATCGAGGCCTTGCTGATGGGTTTACGGGGCGCCGCCATAACGCCTCAGTGTACCTGATTGGGCCGCGTCACTTGAATCACGACGAACGCAACGGCCATCCCCAGAGGCAGGGCCGTGACCAACCGCCAGAGATTCGGCGGCGTTCCCAGGCCACCCCACTCCCACGCGAGCGTGAGTGCCGTGGGCACCGCCGCAAGCGCCACCAAGGTCAGCGGTTTCGCCGTCCAAGAGCCGCGCGCTCCTCGTAGCGCGGCCTGTTCCTCAAGGCCGCGGCTCTTCCCAATGCGCCCAAGCGCCAGCAAGGCGCCGAAAGGCGTGGCGAGATATAGCCCCGTGCATCGCGCGCAGACGGGCCACGCCACGCCGCCCGTCTCGAACGACCGCCCGGGCTGCTGATGACAAACCTGCCCCGCTGTCAGATAAACAACGCTCGCCCAGACCGCGCCCTCGCCAGGGTGATTCACGCGGTGCCAGAGCGAGGCCCCCGCAACCAGTGGCCACACGACGGCCGCCGCGACCAGCAGCCGGGTCAGCATCAATCCACCAGGACCACCGGACCGAAGTGGGTTTCGTATCGGTCTTCGAACTCGGTCCAGCTGTAGGCATGACTGGATCCGCCAAGGTGTTCAAGCGCGTAGGTGGCGGCCACGGAACCGATTTGCGCGCATACGTCGAGCGGCGCGGAGACAGCCAGGCCCTTCAGGAACCCGCCGCGATACGCGTCACCCACGCCGGTGGGGTCCGCCAGTCGCGTGGGCTCCACGGCAGGCACATCAATCTGCACACCCTTCTGCAGAATCGACGACCCCTTCTCGCCCTTAGTGACAATCAAAACGCCAGCCTCATCGAGCACGTCGGCTTCACTCAGGCCGGTCTTCTGGCGAATAAGTTCGAACTCGTAGTCGTTGCAAATCACGAAGGACGCGCCCCTGATGCCGTCGCGCAGCTCGTCCCCCGACATCCGCGCACACTGCTGACCGGGGTCGAACATGTAGTGGATATCTAGCGCTCGGCACTCTTCCGCATACTGCACCATCGCCGCCGGATCATTCGGCGAGATGATCACCAACTCGGGTCGCTCAACCGTACGGAACGACAGTTGCGACGCGTCCGCCATGGCTCCAGTGTAGAACGACGCGATCTGGTTGTTGGCTTCATCCGTGTTGCAAAAAAATGACGCCGTGAACTTCCCGTCAATTTCGAGTACGAGCGACGTATCCACGCCTGCCGCGTCGAGCCAGCGCCGGTAGTCGCCAAAGTCCTGGCCGGCTGTTGCCATCAGTCTCGGCCGCTCGCCGAGCAACGCCAGCGTGTACGCGATGTTCGGCGCGCATCCACCGCGGCGCTTATCCATCGTGTCCACTAGGAAGCTGAGGCTCACGCGCGAAACATGCTCAGGCAGCAGGTGTTCCGTGAACTTGCCAGGAAACGACATCAGGTAATCGAACGCGATGGAGCCAGTGACGATGATCTTCATGAGAGGTATTTTCCAATGAGAGGTTGAAGCAGAGCCTTGCGCGCGGCGGGAATCGACTCTGGCCGGGTAATAAGCGCGGTGGCCAGCGCGCGCGCGCACTCACACGAGCGTTCGATGGGCAGACGTTCGACAGCGGCGGCGATAACCTGCTGCGCCGTCTTCGCATTCTGCATCAGGTTCGCCACGATCATCTCGACGGTGACCGAATCATGTTCGGGGTGCCAGCAGTCATAGTCGGTCACAAGCGCTAGTGTGCTGTAACACATCTCGGCTTCGCGGGCGAGTTTAGCCTCCTGCAAGTTGGTCATCCCGATGACGTCCCATCCCTGCTCGCGGTA
>SYFT01000060.1 GCA_005799825.1 Acidobacteriota bacterium
GCTCCTTCAACCACTCGGACACCTCTCCGTTTAAGTGGCCCCAGTAGTTTAGCGTACCCGCTGTGCGAACCTCGGCACCTGAGGTCCCCGTCTGCTAAACTCACAGGACCCGCACGCGCCGGACCGCGGTTCGGAACCTGTGCAAGTTCAGCCGACGAACCGCGTCAGGGCCGGAAGGCAGCAGCGCTCAGTCGATCCTGTGCTGTGCCGCAGGCCCTCCGGGCCGCGGTCGGGCGCGCGCGGCAGCACTTTCCCAATGTCCCACATCGCACTCGCTCGAAAATGGCGCCCTCAGCGGTTTGAGGACGTGATCGGCCAGCGTGGGGTCGTCGAGACCCTGCGTAACGCCATCGCCTCGGACCGCCTGGCACAGTCGTTCGTGTTTGCCGGACCTCGTGGCGTGGGCAAAACAACGACGGCCCGCATCTTGGCCCGTGCCCTCAACTGCGTGACCGGCCCCACAGCCGATCCGTGCGGCGAGTGTGATGCCTGCCGCGAAATTGCCGAAGGCCGCGACGTGGACGTCATGGAAATCGACGGCGCCACCTACACCGGCATCGACGCCGTCCGCGAGGTCATCGTCGAACCGCTGTCCATCGCGCCGATGCGCAATCGCTACAAGATTTTCATCATCGACGAAGTGCACCGCCTGTCGAAAAACGCGTTTGACGCGCTGCTTAAGTCGATCGAAGAGCCGCCGCCCTACGTGAAGTTCATGATGGCGACCACCGAGCTGGATGCAGTGCCCGACACTATTCTGTCCCGGTCGCAGGTCTTTGAGCTGAAGGCGCTGCCGTTCGCATCCATTCGTGACCAACTGCGCGGCGTAACCACCAACGAGGGCGTCACGATTGACGATGCGGCGTTGGCGCTGGTGGCGCGATCGGCTGAGGGGAGCATGCGCGATGCCCTGAGCGCGCTCGATCAGGTGCTGGCGTTCACGAGCCAGAACGTCACGGCCGCGGACGTGAGCACCGTGCTGGGCCTGGTCGGCCGTGACGTGCAGTTCGATGTGGCCGAAACCGTGGCGCGTGAAGATGCCGGCGCTGTCTTCGCGCTGGCCGCCGGCATCCTCGAGTCTGGGTTCGACCTGCGCACCGTGTGCCGCGAACTGGCGCGACTGGTGCGCGACCTGATGGTGACCAAGATCGATCCCGCGCGCCTGGCCGACCCCGAGATTGCATCGGAAGGCGAACGCGACCGCATGCAGGCCCTGGCCGAGCGGTATTCACACGCCGATCTCATGCGTGCGTTCGATCTATTCGCCATGGCCGAGCGCGACATCCGCACATCGTCTCAGCCGCGGCATACGTTCGAGATGGCGCTACTCAAGTGGATCCACCTCCGCAAGATGACGCCGATCGAGGAGCTGATTTCCGGCGGTGTCGCGCCAATTCGGCCAGCGTCGTCCGCTCCAGCAGCTCCCAAGTTCCACAGTTCCTCAGTTTCTAAGCCACCGAGTTCCCAAGTTCCTAAGATCGCCAATTCCCCACTTCCCCAGCTCCCCAGTTCCTCAGTTCCCCAGATCCCCACTTCCCCAGTTCCTCAGTCCATTAAGTCGAACTTGCTCGCGTCCATCCGCGAAGCGAACAAGTCGTTCTTCGGCATGGTCATCGCGCAGGTGCAGACCGTGGAGGTGGAGGGCGATCGCATCATGTTTACGTTCGCGCCGGCGCATAAGAACCTGCGCGGACAACTTGAGGCCAAGCGCGCGTGGATTGAGAACCTCGCGCATAACCTCACCGGGCGCAAGATGACGGTGGCGGTCAAGGAGGCAGAGGGTGTGGTCTCCGTGCCGGCAGCGAAGGCGCCGACAGCTGCGCCTGTGGACCCCGCCAGGCAGGCCGACCTGCGCGCGCGCGCCAAGGCTGAGCCCGTCGTTCAGAACGTGCTCGACGTGTTCGGCGGCGAGATCGAAGACGTAGAGGAAACCTAGATGAACATCCAGGACATGATGAAACAGGCGCAGCAGATGCAGGAACGCCTGCACAAGCAAATGGCCGAGATGCGGGTGGAGGCCACCGCCGGCGGCGGCATGGTGACGGTCACCGTCAGCGGCACCAAACAGCTGTTGTCACTGCGGCTCGACCCCGAAGTTGTGTCGAAAGACGATGTGGAGATGCTGCAGGATTTGATTGTGGCGGCCACAAACGATGCCCATCGGAAGGTGGACGAAGCGCTGGCCAGTCAGATGCAGGGCCAGCTGCAGAACCTTACGGACGGCATGCGCCTGCCCGGTCTCAATTGATGCACCACGATCCGCTGGCCGAACTCGTGACCGCGCTCCAGCGCCTGCCGGGCATCGGGGCGAAAAGCGCGCAGCGACTGGCCTACCACCTGCTCAAGACCACGCGCGAAGATGTGGATGCGTTGTGCGCCGCCATGCTCTCGGTCAAGAATCGCGTCACCTACTGTTCCATCTGCAGCAACATCACCGATGTGGACCCGTGCCACTACTGCACCGACCCGGCGCGCGAGGGCCGCACGATGTGTGTGGTAGAGCAGCCAGAGAATGTGTGGGCGGTGGAGCGCACGCGAGGATTTCGCGGCAAGTACCACGTGCTGATGGGCACCATCGCGCCGCTGCAGGGCATTGGCCCGGACGACCTCAAGATCAAGGGACTGCTCAGCCGTGTGGCAGACGGAAGTGTGGAGGAAGTCATCCTCGCCACCAACCCCACGGTTGAAGGCGAAGCGACGGCGCTGTATTTAGCGAAGCTCCTCAAGCCCCTGGGCGTACGCGTCAGCCGCATCGCGATGGGTGTGCCTGTGGGCTCGGACTTGGACTACGCCGACGAGTTCACCATGTCCAAGGCCATGGAAGGCCGCCGCGACATGTAGTTCCCCGGTTCCTCAGTTCCCCAGTTCTCCAAGCATCTTGTTCACCGTCTCCACCACCATCGTCGTTCGCATCGGTTTCTATATGAAGGCGGATGGGAGCGGTGGCGCCAGATCGGGGCTGGGCAGGCAGCCCGACATCAGGATCACGGGAAGCGTGGGCTGGCGCTCGCGGAACTTCTCTGTCAGCGCGCGGCCTTTGACGTTGGGCAGCACGTAGTCGACGATCAGCAGGTCGATCGGGTGTTCCACGGCCAGCGCTGCAACCGCATCCCCACAGATGATGACCCGGTGTCTCTGCCGTTCCAGGATGCGGGCAATTAACAGCCGAATCGACGGCTCGTCGTCTACCACCAGGATTGTGGCCGTGGCTAGAGGATACGCCCGATCGCCCGGCGGCCGAGCAACCCCAGGCCCACGCCGGCCCACACCAACATGCGGGCTTTCCGGACCAGGGCCAGCGTCAGTCCAGAAGCCGATCCTAGGCCCAGCATTTCGGTAAAACCAGAGGTCGTGACTTCGTCCACGCCCACGCGCAGTGGCACCGCGCGGAACGCGACGTTGATGAATCGATTCACGGTATCGAGCAGGAAGGCGTTGAGCAGCGTAGCAGAGCCTGTCAGGAGCCGCAGCGTCAGCCACGCTTCGGCGATGCTCGCCAGGTGGAACGCCGCCTCACACGCGACGACTACGCCCAGGCGCCATGGGCTGGTTGAGAGCGCGCTGTAGGTCCGCGTTTCGACGCGCTCCAACTGGTCGAGCCAGCCGGCCACGCGCGGTCCTGGGGGACGCGACAGGCACTTGCGCGCCAGCGACGTCGCCACCGACCTTGCCACAGCAGCCAATGCCGGGCGCGAGCGCGCGAGCCAGACGGCTGCGCCCAGGACACCGCCCATCACAGCCAGCGACAACCAGAGGGCCACGCGCAGCGCGTCGGGCACCACAAATGTGGCGAGCAGCGTGATCGTCCCGCCGAGAATGACGGAGGCCACCGACACGCTGTAGAAGAAGTTCTCGGCCGTCAGTGCCGCGAACGCCTCTGCGGCCGGCGCATGCCGGGTCACGTAAAACGCCTTGGCGGGCTCGGAGACAAGCAGTGACAGGAACGACAGGTTGCCGAGCGCGTCGCCGCTGATGGTGGCGGCCGTGGCGCTTGAAAGCGGGACCGGACGGCCAATGAGGGTGATCCACGCCATCGAGCGCGTCGCGAAGCGAAACAGTGACAACCCGAGGATGGCCAGGAAGCCCCGCCAGCCCACCGCCTTGAAACCGTCAGCGATGTGGTCCAGTCCCACCAGTCGCACCTGCCACACCAGCAGGGCCAGTCCGGCGATGGCGAGGAGTGTTCCCGTCAGGGATGTGCGACGAGACGACACGGTCTGAATCATCCCATACGTTCTATAATTGATCGATGATTCCTGCGGTCTACGCCGTGCCTGTGGCGGCGATCCTTGCCATCAGCGGCGCCGTGGCGTGTTTTGCGGGCTATCGGTTGTTCCGCATTGTGCTGGGTGTGTACGGGTTCATCCTCGGCACGATGATCACGTCGTCTGTGATGGGCACGGCGAATGTGTGGGCGCTGGTGTTGGCCGCGGGCGTGGGCGGGCTTATTGGCGCTGGCCTGATGATTGCGGCGTATTTTGTGGGCGTCGGCCTTGTGGGCGCGGGGCTCGCGTCGCTGGTGTTGCACCTCGTGTGGCGGGTCATTGGTGGCGAGCCACCGACGGCGCTGCTCGTGGTGATGGCCGTGCTCGGCGCGCTGGGCGCGCTGTCGATTGCGCGGCAGGTGGTGGTGTTCGGCACGGCGCTCGCGGGGTCGTGGACGCTCATCGTGGGCGCACTTGCAATGGCGGGGGACAGGTTCAACGGGATTTCGGTCACGGCAGAGAACATCTGGGTGATTTACGGCACCGGGCCACTGCCGGGAAACTGGTGGGTTACGGGGGCCTGGGTGCTGCTGGCGATGGCCGGGGCGGCGGTGCAGATGAGCACCACGACCAAAGGTGGCAAGTCGAAGAAGTCCGGCGGAGGTCGCCGGCAACAATAGGGGAGATCGCATGGAGTTTTCACGTCACTGCACCATCAACTGGACCGGGTCCGTCATGGAAGGGTCGGGCATCGTTGCGTCCGGATCGGGTGCGTTTTCGGTGCCCGTCACGTTTCCGCGCCGCATTGGCGAGCCCGAGGGAATGACGAGCCCCGAGGAGTTGATGGCTGCCGCGCACGCCGCGTGTTTCGCGATGGCGCTCAACGGCGCCGTGGGCCGCAAGGGCGGGGCGATTGCCAAGACCCAGATCACCTGCAAGGTGATGGCGGCCAAGGGCGAGGCCGGGATTAAGATTACGACGTCGGCGCTTTCGCTGGTCGCTGAGGGCGTGACCGGCCTGGACGCCGCGGCGTTCACGGCCGTGGCGCACGAAGCCGAGTCCAAGTGCCCGGTGTCGAACGCGTATCGCGGCTCGATGACGGTGACGCTGGACGTCGTCGTCAAGTAAACAAGTCCAGAGTCCAGGGTTCCAGGGTCCAGGGTCCGTGCACACGTAGCGCGGCCTGTTCCTCAAGGCCGAGGCTCTCGGGCTTGCTCCGCTTGCACGCCACGTTCTAAGATTGGGGTCCTCGTTCCTCGGTAGCTCAACGGCAGAGCATCCGGCTGTTAACCGGAGGGTTGCTGGTTCGAATCCAGCCCGAGGAGCCAACATTTTCAACCACCCCATCAAGAATTTGGCGCCGGTTTCGTCGCGCCGTAGGCTTGGCGAAGGCGTGGAGTCGCGCTCGGCACGAACCCGCGTCACCACCCCACTCCGGTCGCTAGAGCGTTTTTCGTTTGCGTGTGAGCCTCGGCCTTGAGGAACAGGCTGAGCTACGTTTTCAGGCCGAGCCACGTTTTCGCCCGGTCGCGGCTATGATGCATCACATGCAACATCGCACCGAGGTTTTGATCACTGTTGCGGCGCTTGGCGCGGTCTCGATCGTCGGACCGATACTCGCGCAGTCGACCGGACGGCCCACCGTGCAATCGACTGCGCAGCCCAGCGCGCAATCAACCGCGCAGGCAGCAACGACGGTTGGAAACTGGCCGCGTTTTCGTGGGCCGACCTCGAATCCGGTCTCCGAGAATCCGAATCTTCCAGTCAGCTGGTCGAAGACCGAAAACGTTGAGTGGGTTACAGACGTGCCTGGCGTCGGCTGGTCGTCGCCCGTGGTGTGGGGCAATCGCGTCTTCGTCACCGCCGCCACAAGCGATAAGCCAATGAAGCCGCCCTCCCAGGGGGTGGACTTCAGCAACGAATACCTCGCCGAGCTGCGGAAAGCAGGACTCACGGCAGCGGAGGCCAACAAGAAGCTGTACGAGCGCGACCGCGAGATGCCCGACGAGATCGTCATCGGCCTCACGCTGTTCTGCTACGACCTCGAGACCGGAAACAAGCTGTGGGAACGCGACATGTATAAGGGGCGGCCTGCCGGCGGACGCCACAGCAAGAACAGCTTCGCATCAGAGACGCCGACCACCGACGGCGAGCGCGTCTACGTGTACCTGACCGACTACGGACTCTTCGCGTACGACTTCGAAGGGAAGGCGTCGTGGACCACGCCGCTGAAGTCTCACGCAACCACTCGTGACTGGGGCACCGGCGCCTCCGCCGCGCTGCACAAAGACCGTCTGTTCGTGCTGAATGACAACGAGACGCAGAGCTTCGTCGCAGCCTTTGATACCCGCACCGGACAAGAGCTTTGGCGCACGCCGCGCATCGTGCAACCAACACGGAAGTCGGGATGGTCCACACCGTTTGTGTGGGAGAACCGCGCGCGCACCGAACTGGTCACGCTCGGGCCAGGCGTCGCCATCGGCTACAGCCTGGACGGCGCCGAGCTCTGGCGCATGAATCGCATGGGCGGCTACGCCATTCAAAGTCCATTCGCCTGGAACGACTTCCTTTTCGTCACTTCAGGCGCCGGCGGAGACGATAGCCGGCCGATTGTCGCAATCCGCGCCGGCGGTTCCGGCGATATCACACCGTCGGCCACGGAGATCCGCAATGAATATGTCGCGTGGTATGACCAGACCGCCGGCGGCACGTACTTGCCCACTCCGGTCATCTACAAGAATGCGTTGTACGTACTGAACAACAGAGGCATCTTCTCGCGCCGCAATCCTGAAACCGGTGAGCGTATCTACCAGTCACGTATCGCGCCTGGAGCGGCGGCGTTCACGGCCTCGCCGTGGGCCTACAACGGTCACGTTTTTGTCATGAGCGAAGAAGGCGACACGTTTGTCATCGATGCGGGCCCCGAAGGCAACGAGTACCGGCTTGTGCGCACGAATTCCCTCGATGATTTCTCCATGGCAACACCGGCGATCGTCGGCGACAGGCTCCTGATCAGGACCCAGCATCGCCTGTATTCGATTCGTAATCGCAAGTAGTGCCCCGGCGCTTAAGCGCCTCGGCAGCTGGGCACTACTTCGGCACGCCCAGATATTTGTCCAGCCAGTCCAGTGTGTCCTTGATGATATGGGCGAAGCGGAACACGTGCCCGCCATCGTAGATGCCGTGGCGCTTGTCCGCCTTGGATGTGCCGAGCCACTTGAACATCGGCTTCTGCGAAGCCTCGAGGGGGAAGGTGAAATCCTGCCGGCCGTTCAGCATCAGGACGGGCATCTTGACGCGCGGCGCGAAGTTGATTGCGTCAACCTCTGGAAGCTTCGGCGCGGGCGGAAAGTGCCCCGACCAGAGCATGGTCGTGCGGAACCGCGACTCCACGGCCAGGCCAATGGCGCCTCAACCCATTGCGCCCGGCCGAACCGATAATGCGTTCTTTTCAGGGGTCTTCCGTCTTTAGGGGCAGGGCACGGAAAGACATGACGACACAGGCCCCGACTGAAACACGTGAATTGGTTCGTGAGCACTACGGCCAAGTGGCCAGGACTAAAGGCGGCTGCGGCTGCGGCACCGGCTGCTGCGGAAGCGGCGCTCGCCCTTTGTGGCGCGGCTTCCGGAAGCCTACCGGCACGCCATCACGCTCGTGGAGCCTCAGGACATGACGCAGGCGGAAGCGGCGAGGGTCGCCGGCCTGTGGTTGTCCGGGGTGAAGTCCCAAGTGCAGCGCGGCCGCCGGCTCCTTCGCGACATGTTCGAAGAATGCGGCTCACTCGCGGTGGACGCGCGAGGCCGCGTCACCGACGCTGAGCTGCACGAACGGGGTGAATGCGTCGGCGGTTCCGCTACCTGCTCTCGATCTTGCTGACGTCGATCGCCCACACACCCCGACCGTGCGTGCCGATGACGAGCATCCGGTCACGCGGGTGCACGATAAAGTCCATGACGGCGACCGAAGGCAGGTTGCCTCCGAGCACCTCCCATCGCGCGCCGCCGTTCGTAGTTACGTAGACGCCGAAGTCGTTGGCAGCGTAGAGCACGTTCGAGTTCACCGGGTCCTCGCGAACCATGTTGATCGGCCCACCCGGGATGTTGCCCGCGATGCTCCTGAACGTCTTGCCGTAGTCGGTCGACTTGTAGATGCGCGCGGCAAAGTCCTCGTCGTACCGCCCCTGCTGCGCGACGTAGACCGTACCCTCGTCGTGTTGCGACGCCACCACCTTGGCGATCCACTGTTTCTTCGGCAGGTTTGCCGTCAGTTCTCTGAACTCCTTGCCGTCGTCCACCGATGCCCACAAACGCCCGTCGTCGGTGCCGGTATAGATCAACCCCTTCTTCTTCGGCGACTCGGAGATCGTGATGACGAGCTGATGTGGGATGTCTCCGATCCTCGCTTTGTCGTTGTAGCTCATGTCAGCGCTGACCTTTTCCCAGGTCTCGCCGCGATCGCGTGAACGGTACAGCGACTGCGCGCCGAAGTAGACCGTGTTGGGATCGTGAGGTGAGATCTGGATCGGCGCCAGTACCTGCATACGCAGTGGATCCTCGCCTGCGGCTACCGGCGGCCTGATGTCTTTGTCGCGCTGCGGGCCCGCCGGCGCCTCCGTGCCCGCACGCGCGGCGCCTGCGCCGCGGCCGCGAGGCGCCGCCGGAATACTGTAGTCGGTGCGGCTGAGTTTGCCGGAATACACGATGTTCGGGTTCCTCGGATCTACCGCATGCTGGGTGTACTCGCCACCTGGAGCGCCTTCCCACGTCATGGGCTTCAGGTTGTTTCGGCCATTGCTGAGGTCGATCGCCGCGCGATAGGCACCGTGGTCCTGCACCGATGCGTAGACCTTGAACGGCGTACCCATGTCGTAGTTCATGCTGAAGACCGTCTGCACCGGCAGGGTGCCCTGGCGCCACGTCTGGCCGCCGTCGTTCGAGATACGGAAACCGCTGTCGTTGGACAGGTACAGCGTGTGTGGATTCTTCGGATCGATCCACAGCCCGTGGTTGTCGCCCCCCTGACCTCTTCCGCCCGTGCCTGCGGGCGGTCCGCCCGGCCACGCTGCGCCCAGGCGCGCCCACGTCTTGCCGCCATCGCGTGACACGCTGTTGCCAAGGGCGAGCGTGTAGACGGTGTTTTCATCAGTGGGATCGACGCGGATGTTGCCGAACACCCACGCGTACGATGCGCCCATCGCCTTCACGAACAGGCGCTGTTCCTCGTCTTGTCCGCTGACGCGCGTCCAGGTCGCGCCCTTGTCGTTCGACCGGTACACCTCGTTGCCTTTGATGTTGCATCGTGCGGCGCTTCCGCCTGGGTTCTGGCCACGTCCGTCGGCCGCCACCGGAATCGTGTCGCAGTCGTAGTTATCGATGTAGCCGTACACCACGTTGGGATTGGATGGCGCCACGGCGATGCCGATACGGCCGAGGACGTTCGACGGTGGCAAGCCAGCGGTCAACCGGTTCCACGTCTTGCCCGCGTCCGTGGACTTGAAGATGCCGCCCTCGCTGAAGCCGGCTTCGACGCGCGGGTCGTTCCACTTCCGCCGCTGCCGCTGCCACGCTCCCGCGTAGAGGATGTTCGAATCACTCGGATCCATCGCGAGGTCGTTCACACCTGTCTTCGAGCTGATCTTCAGTAGGTGCGCCCACGTCTTGCCGCCGTCCGTGGTCTTGAACACGCCGCGCATATCGTTTTCCACCCACTCCTGACCCGCAGACGCCACGTAGACCGTGTTCGGATCGGTCGGATGGACCACGATGCGCCCGATAGTACCGGTGTCGATCAAGCCCATGTGCTGAAACGTCTTTGCGTTATCGGTGGACTTGTAGACCCCGACGCCCGTGTAGGAACTCCGAAAGATGTTCGACTCGCCGGTGCCGATCCAGACGATGTCGGGATTGGAGGGCGCCACCGCGAGCGCGCCCGTGGCCGTTGATGCCTCTTTGTCAAAGACCGCTTGCCACGTCAGGCCAAGATCGTCTGATGCCCAGACACCTCCGCAGCAGCTGCCAGCGTAGATTCGGCGCGACGAACCGCGCTCAGCCACAGCGACGTCAGAGAAGCGGCCGCTGATGTTGGTCATCCCGATGTACGACCAGTTCATGGATTGATACGGCGACGACTGGGTCATCGTCTCGTGCGCGTCCCACGCCTTCAGGTGAGCGGTGTGACTGCCATCCTGCGGTGCTTGTGCACCAATAGCCGAAAAGCCGAAGACAAAGGCAGCGACGGCGAACGTGACGAGCGTGACCGCGAACGAGGTGCGACGAACCATGACCTGACCTCCAGATGTGCCCTGATCCTACACCCGCCGGAGCATCGTGGCTCGACCGCGCCCGACTGGGGTTGTAACATGCTTGGATGAGTCTTCGCCCCGACTCGCGCGGTGCCATCGTCTCCTGTCCGCCGTATCGGCAGGCTAACCGGCTGGCCTACGACCGGCTTGGGCTGACCCCGCGATATCTTCGGGACATAAGGGCCTCCGCCTGCCTGGTGAGTCCTGATTGTTAGCCCATGTCTGTGTTTTCTCATCTTGCCGTCGCGCCCGGAGATTACGACGAGCGCATCCGCCAACTGATCCCGCTCTACGATGAGCTGATTCCAGAGGTCGCTCGCGCGCTGGCGCAGGCAGCCCGCCCCGTCCGTGACATCATCGATCTTGGTGTGGGAACGGGCGCGCTGGCGCAGGCCTGTTTGAGAGTCGTGCCAGCGGCACGCATCTGGGGCATTGATGCCGACGCCGCCATGATGCGGGTGGCCCGCAGGCAGCTCGGCCGGCGCGTGGCACGTGTCAGGTTAGTCGAGGGGAGTTTCCTTGACGTGCCGTTGCCGGCCTGTGACGCCATCGTCGCCAGCTACGCGCTGCATCACATCCTCACCCTTCGACAGAAGCAGGCGTTCTATCGGCGTTGTCATGCGGCGCTGCGGCCCGGAGGCGTGTTGATCAACGGTGATTGCGCGCCGGCGTCCACGCCACAGGGCTTCGCGCGGGATCTGGATGTCTGGTTTGCGCACCTCGCGCAGACTTTCGGCGGCCGGGCAGGCGCCAGGCGTGTCTACGATGCGTGGGCCGACGCAGACGTCTACGTGCCGATGGCCACTGAGCTGAAGTTGCTCCATCGCGCGGGCTTCGACACCGACGTGCCGTGGAGGAAGTCGCCATTCGCGGTGATCGTGGGAATTACGCGATCTCGGGCTTGAGGAACAGCCTGAGCTACCTCCCGTCCTCCTGAGCGTAGCTCAGCCTGGTTCTCAAGGCCGAGGCCTCCAGACGCTTTGAGATACTCTGGAGGTCCTAGAGAAGACGCCCATGCTCGATTTTCTGTTGATCCTGCATCTCATTGGTCTGGCGCTTGGAGTCGGCACCGGCTTCGCCATGCTCACACTCGGATTGTCTACAGCCGACATGGTGCCGGCTGACCGCGGGGCCTTCATGCGTCGCGCGTCGGTGATCACGCGTAACGGCGCGACTGGGCTCGCCCTGCTCATTCTTTCCGGGGTTGGGCTCGTCCTCGTGCGGGGTGTGAGCTTCGTGATGGAGTGGGGTGGGCCGATGTTCCACATCAAGCTCACACTGGTCGCCATTATGATTGGCGTGTTCGGCTATCTCCAGGTCCTGCTACGACAGTCACGCACCGCAGACGGCGCCGCTGCCGCCGCACGCATTCCCATCGTCAGCCGCGTGATGCTGGTGCTCGGCGTTTCTGTGGTGGTCTTCGCGGTCTTGGCCTTCCACTGACACTGAGGTAATTGGGCACTTAGCAACTGTGGAAGGTTACCTCCCCAGTTCTCTAGTTCCCCAAGTGCCGAACCGACTATCTACCGCGCGCAATGACTACCTGAAACCAGCCCGAGTTGTCGGTGAAGGTCAGGTCGTTAATCCCGAGGAACAGCTGGCCGTTGGTCGGCATGCGAATGGCCTGCGGCGCGGAGCCGATTGAGAATGGCTGGCCGTTGCCCACCTTGCCGATCAGGCCGCCCACCGGAAGTGATCGCTCGGGCAGACTGCGGAAGATGGCGCTGACGCCGGCCGCGCTGTTGCCATCGGCCGTCGCCGTATCGTTGGGTCCGGTGCCGAACTTGATTTCGCGAGAGACCGCGAAGCGCAGATACTCACCCGTGCGCACCGTGATCCCGGCGCTGGTCCAGGGCTCGGTGGCCATGACGTTCACGCCGCCTGCGGGTGCCGAAGTCGGCCTCATGACCGCTCCGATGCTGGCCGGCACAAGGTAGATTCGCGCCACATGGTCAGCTGAAATTTCACGTTCGGCTGCGCCAGAGTTGAACCTGAGGACCAGCGGTGATGTACCGCCGACGTCCGTCCAATCGGCCAGGAGTGTGTCCCCATTCTTGAACACCACGAGGTTGTTGACCGGCGACATGCCGTTGAACCATGCCTGCTGAGGCGTGACGTTGCCGCCGAAGTCCACCATGGCCACCTGGTCTTTGGCGATGAAGCGTTCAGAGCCGCCGACGCGGACTTCGAAACCGCGCCCGCCCATATCCACCAGTGAGGCCTGCAGGGTTTCACCCGAGCGCAGCGTGATTGTGACCGGCGCCTGTGCCGAGAGGACCGCGCCGACGGCCACGGCCATCGCAACAACCCCTGAGAAAATTTTTCCCTGACGATTCATAGTGTCTCCTTCAATACTGAAGTTCTACCGATATCCTACGTGATGCAAGTTGGAGGCCAATGTGCAGAATGTGACGTTTTACCGCTGGAACGACATGGAAAAGGAAAAAGTCACCGATTTACTCGATCGGCGGCTGATTACGGGCGACAGGATGATGCTGGCCCACGTGTACTTGAAAAAAGGCTGCGTGGTGCCCCGCCATCAGCATGAGAACGAGCAACTGACGTACGTGCTGGACGGCGCCCTCCATTTCTGGATTGGCGAAGACGGGTCACAGGAGATCACCATCCGGGCCGGGGAAGTGCTGCACATCCCGTCCAATGTCTGGCACAAGGCCGAGGCGCTCGAAGATACCTTGGACGTGGACGTGTTCAGTCCCCCGCGCGCCGACTGGCTCGCCAAGACCGACGACTACCTCAGAAAGTAACCATGGACCTGGGACTTCGCGACCGGGTGGCCATAGTCGCGGCCGGCAGCCAGGGACTCGGCCGCGCCATAGCCACAGTGCTGGCGGCAGAAGGCGCTCGCGTGGTGATCTGCGCGCGCGGCGCTGATCCGCTCGACGCCGCGTGCCGCGCGATCATCGACGCCGGTGGCCGCTGCCACGGCGTGGTTGCCGACGTCTCGGTGCCGGCCGACATCGCGCACGTGGTGTCGGATGCGGAGCGGGTATTCGGGCCGACGGAGATACTGGTCACCAATACCGGTGGCCCGAAATCCGGTCGCTTCGACACGCTGACGCCCGACGACTGGGACGCCGCCACGCGCCAGTTGCTGCACAGTGCGGTCGGCTTCGCGCGCGCCGTGCTGCCGGGCATGCGGGCGCGCCGCTGGGGGCGCATCATCAACGTCACGTCCATCGCGGCCAAACAGCCCGTGGACGGCCTCATGTTGTCCAACAGCCTTCGAGCCGGCGTGGTGGCGTTTGCCCGCACGCTGGCCAATGAGGTGGCCGCAGAGGGCATTACGGTCAACAACCTGCTGCCCGGCTACACGCGCACCGATCGCGTGGTGGACCTCTCAGCCCAGATGGCGGCTGCCGGCGGCACCACGCCCGAAGAAATCATCCAACGGTGGGAGGCCGAGATTCCCATGAGGCGGCTGGGCGAACCTGCGGACTTTGCCGCCATGGCGGCATTTCTGGCCTCCGAACAGGCCAGCTATGTGACCGGCCAGTCCATTGCGGTGGACGGCGGCTGGATTCGCGGTCTGTTCTGATACTCTTGCCGCGGACGTAACGACATCGTGTCGCCTATCGAACTCGCGCTCAACATCACCCCGCGCGCCCGGCTGGACATTGTGGACGTCCGCGCGATCACGACACAACTTCACGGCGAGGCCCTCACCGGCTACCGGCGCCACTTCTGGGCGTCCGAGCACTCCACTGCCGGGTTTTTGCCTCAGAGTCTGGCCGCACGGCTGACCGACCAGTTCGGCGGCGTGGAGCCGTATCTGAACCTGTTCCGCACCGTCTTTCCGGAAGGTGCGGGCTACCGGCACGACCAACTGGAACTACGTGACGAACTGGCCCCTGAGCAGAAGGCCATCGAACCCACTAATGCCGATTCGCACCTCGCGTTCATGGGTGGGGGCCTTCGCGCCTGCGTGACCGACGACGCGTTGCGGCAGACGCCGATGTATTTCGTGGACTTTGATGGCGTGTATCGCAACGTGCCACGCAAACGCGTGGCGCGTGTCGTCGGTTTTAACCGCGAGGAAGAAGTGGCACGCACCACCATCCGCGTGCCGGTGTCCGGGCATCCCATTGATGCAGTGAATCTGCGCGAATCGAGATTGGGCCTGTTTGATCAGGTGGCCGAACTCATCGCGCAACACGGTGTGACTAAAGGCCGCGTGCGCCTGGAACTGGCCACCGGCGAGCAGTACGCGAGCCTGACGGTCAACGAGTACGAAACCCTGTTGATGAAACACGACCTGGCCGACGTCCTGAAGAATCCGCTCAAGTTCGCCGCAGAGAAATTCCGGAACGCCTGGAACGATCCGCGCGCCGTGCCTGCTAAGGCTCGCGACTACGCACAGTACGACCTGGTGTGCGCGATGAACAAGCTGCTCGACGCGCTCGGGCTGCACACGTCACGGATCGAGCGCCTGCTCGCGCGCAGCCTCGAGGCTCCGGCCTCGCGCTTCCTGCGCATGCGCCGATCGGTGGACCTCATGGTGTCTGACGCCAAGCTGGCCGGCCGCGGCGAGCTCGTGCAGGGGCTCTATCAGTCGCCCATTCTCGTCCAGTGGCGTCCCGCGCGCAGCGAAGCGCGCCGGGTGGACGTGGCGCTGACGCGCTTCGACTAAAGATCGGATCGCGTTTCCGCGGCGTATCCGGCCAGCAGCAGATCCTGGGAGCTCTGCGTGTCACCGTCGAGCGCATCGGGGTCGCGTTCGTAACTCCCGTTGGCCGTCAGCACCCGTCCGCGATGGTTGTCGTCAAGATAGGCATTCAGGACGACTGACCGAAGGTGATCCGCCAGCTTCGGGTCGATGACCGGGCACAACACTTCAACCCGCCGGTCGAGATTGCGCTCCATGACGTCGGCGCTGCCGATATACACCTTCGGGTCTCCCGCGTTCGCGAACCAGAAGATCCGCGAGTGTTCAAGGAAGCGCCCGATGATCGAGCGCACGCGGATGTGGTCGCTCACGCCAGGCACCCCGGGCCGCAGCACGCAGACACCGCGCACCAGCAGATCCACCTGGACGCCTGCCCGCGACGCGCGATACAGGTGCCGCACCATCTCTGGATCGGTGATGGCGTTGATCTTCATGATGATGCCGCTCGGTTGGCCGGCTTCTGCCGCGGCGATTTCACGATCGATAAGTTGTGCCAGGCCCGAACGGAGGCTGAGCGGCGCCACCAGCAGCGCCCGATACTGCACCTGGTTTGAGTATCCGGTCAGGTAGTTGAACAGGTCCGACGCATCCTCGACGATGGCGTCGCGCGAGGTGAAGAGGCCGAGGTCGGTGTAGGACCGCGACGTCATCGCGTTGTAGTTGCCGGTGCCCAAATGCGCGTAGCGACGGATTCCATCGGCCTCCTTGCGCACCACCAGGCACAACTTGCAGTGGGTCTTCAGGTTCAGCAACCCGTACACCACATGCACGCCGGCAGTTTCAAGCCGTTGCGCCCAGAGGATGTTGTTGCGCTCGTCGAAGCGCGCTTTGAGCTCCACCAGCACGGCCACCTGTTTGCCCCCTTCGGCGGCTCTTACGAGCAGGTCAACCAGCGGGGAGTTGGGGCCGATGCGGTACAGGGCCATCTTGATGCCCAGCACCTGCGGATCGGTCACGGCCGCGCTCAGGAAGGCTTCCACCGCGCCGAAGGATTGAAACGGGTGGTGCACCAGGCGATCGCGCTGGCGCAATTCCGTGAAGATCGCCTCACCTTCGTCATCGGCCCAGACGGGAGCGGGAAGGAAGGGTGGGGACTTCAATTCGGCTCGATGGAGTTGGGTCAGCTGCATCCAGTCGCCGAAGCCGAGGCGTTCCTTTGTGCGGTAGACGTTCTCTTCCTCGATCTCGAAGTTCTCGATCAGGGTGTCGAGCACGCGGCGAGGCACTCCGGCCTCCACCTTCAGCATTGAGAGCGCCCCGTGCCGGCGTTCGCGCAGGCTCTTGTCGATGGATTCGAGGAGGTCGTCGGCTTCGTCCTCCTGGATGACGAGGTCGGCATCGCGAACTACTCGAAACAGGTAGGCGCCCTTCACTGTGGTGCCGGGGAACAGTCGTGCCAGATTGGCCCGGATGATGTCTTCCAGGAAGACGAACGTCTGGTGTCTCCGTGTAGCGAGCCGGTCGGGGAGGAGCACGAATCGCGGAAGGACGTCAGGAATCTTGACGCGTGCGAATTTAGTCCGCCCGGCATGTTTGACGACCACGGCCAGGTTCAGGCTCAGGTTTGAGATGTAGGGGAACGGGTGGCCCGGGTCGAACGCAAGGGGCGTCAGCACGGGCCAGATTTCGCGGGTGAAATAGGTTTCAAGGTGCTGCGATACCGCAGGCGTGTAGTCGGCGAGGTCGAGGAAGTGGATGTGCGCGTCGGCAAGTTGCGGCCGCAGGTCACGCGTCCAGCATTTCCCCTGCAGCGTCAGCATCTCGGCGGCCTGACGCCGCACCTGCACCAGTTGTTCCTCGGTGGACATTCCGTCGGGCGACACGTCTTCGGTGCCCAGCCGTTGCTTGCGCAACAGCGATGCCACACGAATCATGAAGAATTCGTTCAGGTTGGAGGCCACGATCGCCAGGAACTTGACCCGCTCGAGAAGGGGATGTGACGGGTCAGCCGCCTGCGCCAGCACCCGTCGGTTGAATTCGAGCCAGCTCAGTTCGCGGTTTAGATAAAAAGTCGAGTCGGTCAAGGGCCGTTCCGCGGCCGTGACCGGCGTGCTGGTCGCTGGGGCAGTGGTCTCGGGCGCGCGGCTCATCACTCTTAATTATAGAAGGGCGATGTAACGGGCACCAGCCGGAATGGGTGGGTGATCCAGGTCTTGACCGCCGCGGCCGGACCCGGGCAGGATCAGGTTCAAGGAAGGGGACGGCTAATGACCCACACCGGTAAAATCCGTCGTAACGACCTGTGTTCGTGCGGCAGCGGGAAGAAGTTCAAGAAGTGCCACGGGCTGACGGCGCCGCGGAGTCGAGCTAACATCATGATGTTCGTGCTGATCGGTACGCTCGTGATCGCCGGACTTGCGGCCGCCGCCTCGTCATTTACGACTGACATCGACCATACGGCCAAGTCCACCGGCGTCTGGTCAGCCGAACACGGCCACTACCACTGACGTGACGGAGCGCCCGCGACCATTCGTGACAGCAGCCAGTCTCCTAATTAAACGCGACCACGTTGCGGCCGTAGCGTGTGACCACCGAGCGCCACGCGAGCCGGCCGGATTGAGACCTGTTCCACCCGGACCCGGGGTGCCCGGCCCACGCCCAGAAGCGCCAGGGCGGCGTGGCCCTGCTTGACCAGCGATTAAAGGGCAGGGCCCACGATCCACGCCCGTCCGGGAGAGGCGTCCTTCATCCAGCGCCGGCACGTGTCGATCGCGACTGCGGGATGGTCCTTGGCGGTGTCGTTGAGGCTGTTGTTCACCGAGCGCCGCACGTACAACTCGGGATCGTCCTTGAGCATCTCGAGCAACGCCACGACCGGCGCCGGGTCCTTCTGGAACTGCCGAAGTCTCTGGGCCGCTTCGGCAAAGTCCTGCGGGAGGTGTGTGCGCATGGCCGCCGCGATGTGCGCGGTCCGTCCGGTCAGCGACAGCGGTGCCGGACCCTTGAGCGCGTCGGCGACGACACGGCGATCAGGAGACGACGACTGCGCTCGCTTCAAATCGCGCGCGATGTCGCGGATGACAGTGCCGGTGTAGACATCGCGGAGTTCCTTCACGGCTCATGTGATCAGGTTAGTCCTGATCCTTGTCTCCCGAGCCGATCTGCGGAATGGCCGACCCGGGCCCCGAAGCGAGGAGTCCGGTCTGCATATAGACGGGTTTTAATTGATTACAGCCCAAAACGGCTAAAGTTGCCGTTGACAGCCTGATCTCTCAGGCCGGTCATTGTGTCAGACCATACCTGCTCGCCTGACC
>SYFT01000061.1 GCA_005799825.1 Acidobacteriota bacterium
ACCGGTCAGGATCGGGCGTCGCGTTCACGCGCAACCCGGCCAACGGGACTAAGGAGTTCTACGGCGAATTCCTCATCAACGCACAGGGTGAAGACGTGGTGGCCGGCGTGCGGACGCCAGACCCTGTGGTGGAGCTAAAGAAGGTGATGCCGAAGGCATACGCCGCGCTCAACCGCATCCGGTTCACGTTGGAGAAACACTTCAAGGATGTGCAGGACTTCGAGTTCACGATCGAAAACGACGTCGTGTTTATGCTGCAGACGCGGAACGGCAAGCGGACGGCGATGGCCGCACTCAAGTTCTCGATCGACATGGAGAGGGAGCGACTGATCGACTGGAAGACGGCGATCATGCGCAATCCTGCGGAGCAGCTCGAGCAACTGCTGGCACCGGTATTTGACTCGTCGGAAGTGAAGAACGCGCGGGTGATCGCCACGGGCCTGCCGGCTGGTCCTGGCGCGGCGTCGGGCCGCATCTACTTCAATGCCGAGCGAGCGGTGGACGCGGCCGCCCGTGGTGAAAAGGTGCTGCTGGTGCGTGTGGAAACGTCGCCCGAAGATCTGCGTGGCATGATTGCCGCCGAAGGCATCCTGACGGCGCGCGGCGGCGTGTCTTCACACGCCGCGCTCGTGGCACGACAGATGGGCAAGGTGTGTGTCTGTGGCGCCGCAGCCATCCAGGTGAACTATCAGATGCGGACCGCTCTGGTGGATGGGCGGACGTTCACCGAGGGCGAGTGGCTGTCGATCGACGGCACGGCGGGCACGGTGTATGCGGATGCGGTGAAGACCGCGCCGTCCGAGATCGTGGCCGGCCTCCTCTATGGAGACAAGGCCGCGCAACGCACCGAGAAGTTCAAGAACTTTCAGCAGCTTATGAAGTGGTGTGACAAGGCCACACGGATGAGCGTGCGCACCAACGCCGATACTCCGGAGCAGACCGAAAACGCCGTGGCGTTTGGCGCCGTCGGGATCGGCCTCACCCGTACGGAGCACATGTTCTTCGAAGGGGATCGCATCGATGTGATGCGCGAAATGATTCTGGCCGAGACGACCGCCGAGCGGAAGACCGCGCTGGCCAAGTTGCTGCCGTATCAGCGGGATGACTTCGCGGGAATTTTCCGCGCTTTGAAGGGGTACCCGGCCACCATCCGATTCCTCGATCCGCCGCTCCATGAATTCCTGCCGCACAGCAGCGAATCGCAGGAGGAGTTGGCCCAGAAGATGGGGGTGCCTGTGGCGCGCCTCCAGCAGCGTGTGCAGGGCCTGCACGAGTTCAACCCGATGCTGGGTTTTCGTGGATGCCGTCTCGGCATCGGGTATCCCGAGCTCTCCGAGATGCAGGCGCGCGCAGTCTTTGAGGCTGCAGCGCAGGTGCAGAAGGAAGGGATCAAGGTGCGCTCCGAGATCATGATTCCGCTAATCGGTTTCAAGAAGGAACTCGACCTCCAGATTGAGATCGTTCGTCAGGCGGCCAAGGCGGTGCAGGCCGAGCAGAAGGTGAAACTCGACTACCTGGTCGGCACGATGATCGAAATCCCGCGCGGCGCGTTTACCGCCGACGAAAATTCGACATCGGCCGAGTTATTCAGCTTCGGCACCAATGACCAGACGCAGACTGCGCTCGGGATGTCGCGTGACGACTCGGGTTCGTTCCTGCCGAACTACCAGGAACTGGAGATCGTCACGAAGAACCCGTTTGCCACCATCGATGCGGCAGGTGTGGGCCAGCTCGTCGACATTGCCGTCAAGAAGGGGCGCACGACCCGGCCCGACCTCAAGCTCGGTATTTGCGGCGAACACGGCGGCGATCCGGCGTCGATCTTCTTCTTCGAGTCAGTCGGGCTCGACTACGTTAGCTGCTCGCCCTTCCGCGTGCCGGTGGCGCGCCTGGCGTCGGCGCAGGCGGCGTTGAAACAGAAGTCGAACGACTAAGGGCTTTCCACCATGAAAGACATGAAGATCCATGGAGGCGCCGGTTTGGGAGCCGGGCTTGGCCTGCCGCCGGAAGAAGGGTCCAAACTGGCGATCGTCCTGGGGTTTCACGCGATCAGCGTGGGGCTTCATGGTTCTTCGTGGAACTTCATGATGAATACCCGGTAGGTATTAATGATCACTGTTCTCGTGCACCGGGAGGGGCAGACGCGCCAGGTCGACGTGGTCGATCCGGCGTGGCTGGTTCCCGGGGCATCCGAGAAGTTGTGGGTGGACATCGAGCTGCCGGACAATGGCGCCAAGGATCTGCTGCGACAGACGTTCAGGTTGCACGAACTGTCGCTTGAGGACGCGCTCAGTGAGATCCATCATCCCAAGATCGAGCTCTTCGATCACTACCTCTACCTGATCCTGCACGGCATCCTGCCGGGCGCCGGCGGGCGCGGCTTCGAGACGAACGATACTGATTTCTTCCTGGGCGATCAGTTCCTGGTGACCGTGCACCACGCGCCGTCCCGATTGATTAGCCAGGAGCAGCAGGTGTGCCTGCGTAATCCCTATGTGTTCGGTGAGGGGCCGGTCGGCGTCCTGCATCGCATCATTGACGTCATGGTCGATCACTACCGCCCTGAAGTGGCCGCGCTGGAAGACCGGTTGGAGGTGCTCGAAGAGCAGGTCTTCGAGAACCCCCGCGACAATCCCGTGCGCGACATCCTGATGCTCAAGCGCGACGTGTCATCGCTGCGGCGCGTGGCGCTGCCGCAACGAGATGCCATTGGCCGACTGGCTCGGCGGGAGTTTGAACTGATTCCCGACGTGATGGCCTACCGGTTCCGCGACGTGTACGACCATCTCGTGCAGATCACCGACGAGGCGGTCTTCTTCCAGGACCGCGTGACGGGCCTGCTCGACGCCTCTCTCTCGGGCCAGTCGAATCGGCTCAACCAGGTCATGAAGGTATTGACCGTCATGTCCACCATCTTCCTGCCGCTCACGGTGCTCACGGGCCTGTACGGCATGAACGTGGTGATTCCGTATCTGCCTGGTCCTGACGGGATGCAGTTCTGGTGGATCGTCGGCATGTCGGCAACCATCGTCGTCTCGATGCTCGCGGTATTCAGGTGGAGGGACTGGCTGTGACCCGCATTCATCGGCTGCCGCCCGAACTCGCGAATCAGATCGCGGCCGGCGAGGTGGTCGAGCGACCCGCCTCCGTCGTCAAGGAGTTGGTTGAGAACGCGCTGGATGCTGGAGCCACGCGCATCTCGGTGGTCGTGGAGTTCGGCGGCAAGAAGCTGATTTCGGTGGAAGACGACGGGATGGGGATGTCGGCGGAGGATGCGCACTTGGCCGTGGAGCGCCATGCCACGAGCAAGATTCGCGCGGCCGGTGACTTAGCCGCCATCATGACCCTGGGATTCCGCGGTGAGGCGTTACCGTCGATCGCGTCGGTGTCGAAGTTCCGGTTGCGCACGCGCGAGCGGGGCGCCTTGAGTGGCACCGAGATTCGGATTGATGCGGGCGTGACGGTGTCGGACCGCGAGGTGGGCGCGCCGGAAGGCACACTCATCGAGGTCTCGGATCTATTCTACAATCTGCCAGCCCGCCGGAAATTCCTCAAGGCCGACACCGCCGAGGCGGCGCAGGTGTCGAGGTTGGTCACGCAGATGGCGCTCGGGTATCCCGAGGTGGGGTTCACACTCAAAAGTAAGGATCGCGTGCTGATTGAAGCCCCGCCGGCCGGGTCCAGCGAGGAACGTTTCTATCAGATCTACGGTGATCGCCCCGACCTCGTGCCGGTGCACAAGCAGGCCGCGGGCATGAGCGTGACCGGCTTTGCAGCCGCACTGGCGGAGCAGGGCCCCGTTCGCGGACCTCAGCATGTGTTTGTGAACCGGCGCCTGGTCAAGGACCGGACCATCGCGCACGCCATCCAGCAGGCCTACAGTGTGGCCACGATCAAGGAGCGCAGCCCCGAGGTGCACCTGTTCCTCGAAGTGCCGCCGGACCGGATCGATGTGAACGTGCATCCCACCAAGGCCGAGGTGCGATTCCTCGATCAGGGTCTGGTGCACGAGGTGTTGCGACGGGCGCTGGTGGATTCGCTGGGGCAGGGGAGCGCGCCGGAGTTGGTGTTTCGGCCCGGTATGCCGGCGCCAGGGCACCCCGGCAGCACCGCGCTGCCATGGTCTTTTGAGGCTCCGCCCTCGTCCGGCATTGACCTGGGCGCGTTCGGGATACGCGCCCAGGTGGAAGGCGCATTGGCGCACGCGGTCGACCATGGCATCCCGACGCAGTGGCCAACGGGGCAGCCTGGCCAGCCCGACCCACGCATGGGCCTGGTGGCCGGTCACAGTACGGTTTCGACGCTCATCAAACCGATGGCGCCACTGGGCCAATTCCGCAACACTTTTATCATCGCGGTAGATGACGATGGGGTGGCGATTATTGATCAGCATGTGGCGCACGAGCGGATCTTATTTGAGCAGATCGCCGAGCGGCTGACCACAGGGCGTGTCGAAGTGCAGGCGTTATTGACGCCGGTCGTGCTCGAGCTGACGTCGGACGAGCACCAGACGCTGCTCTCACATGTCAAGGAGCTCACGCGGGTCGGATTCGAGTTCGAGGACTTTGGCGGCAACAGTCTGCGCATCTCGGCCGTGCCGGCGCTACTCGACTGGAACAAGTGTGAGGCGGTCCTTCGTGCGGTGGCCATCGACCTCGATGGGTTATCGCCGGGCGCCGGCGTGGACGTCGCCCTGCGCCAGATGGCGGCGACCATGGCCTGTCACGCTGCCGTCAAAGCCAACGACCTCCTTACACGCGAAAAGATGCAGTATCTGCTCGATGAACTGCGCCGCACCTCGCACTCATCCGTGTGTCCACACGGGCGACCTGTCGTCCTGCGCCTGACGCGGCGAGAAATCGAACGCAACTTCGAACGAACCTGAGCGTCGTCGCGACCGATCACACGGAGGCATGGAGCGTGCTGTCTGAAGCGGTGCTACTCACCGGGTGGTTGGTCCTGCGGCGTCCGGAGCCTGCTGTCGCGTATGCGATCGTCGACAGCGATGCCAGTGATCCCGAGGTGACGCGGTATCTGGCGTGGCCGACTCATCGATCTCTTACCGACCCGGAAGGCTTCCTGGCGTCCCTCAAGTCCGCCCGCGGCTCATCGGCAGTACGGGGTTGGGTGTTGAGTCGCTCCATGAGGCCACGCATCTCTGGACGCGTCGCATGGCCGTCATCGCCGCGGCGTTCGCCATTCGGCAGGGCCACTTCGACGACATCCTCCTCCTGGCCGCGCGGCTGCTGGACGATAAGGAGGACCTCAGTCACAAGACCGTCGGCTGGATGCTGCGGGATGCGGTTGAGAGATTGCCGTAGCATCGGCGCAAGCAATACATGAAAGAGCGCGGCCTTGAGGATCAGGCCGCGCTCTGCGGACAGTTCCCCAGGCCTACTTGCGCCGTTGACGGGCGCGCTCGAGCGCTTCGCGGAGCTTCGGTTCGAGGCCGCGTTCAGAGGGCTCGTAATAGCGGCGATGGGCGAGGGTATCGGGCAGGCACGACATGTCGGCCACGGTGTCGGGTTCGTCGTGCGCGTACTTGTAGTCCTTGCCGAAGTCGAGTGCTTTCATGAGTGTCGTTGGCGCGTTGCGCAGGTGCAGCGGCACCGGCGCGGCCTCGTCACGCAACGCGTCTTTCGCCGCCTTGCCATAGGCCAGGTAGACGGCGTTGCTCTTGGGTGACGCGGCCATGTAGGTCACAAGTTGTGCCAACGCCGTGTTGCACTCGGGCATGCCGAGAAAATGGGTGGCGTCCTTGGCCGCGATGGCGAGTGGCAGCGCACGTGGATCGGCGTTGCCGATGTCTTCAGAAGCGAATCGCACCAGTCGCCGAGCGATGTACATCGGATCTTCTCCGGCCTCGAGCATGCGGGCTAACCAGTAGAGACCGGCGTCAGCGTCACTGTTGCGGATCGACTTATGCAGCGCGGAGATGATGTTGTAGTGCTCGTCGCCCGCCTTGTCGTACAAGAGGGCTCGACGTTCCACCAGGTCGGTGAGGACCGCCCACTCCAGCCCACGGCGCCCTTCGGCGTTGGGCGTGAGGGTGGTCGACACCTGCTCGAGCAGGTTCAGGGCTACCCGCGCATCGCCGTTGGCATACCGAGCCAGGGACGTCAGCGCATCGGAGTCGGCGTCCACATTTAGCTCTCCAAGCCCACGGTCGATGTCCGCCAGTGCCCGCTGGAGGATGAGCACCACCTGCTCAAGCGTCAGTGGCTGCAGGACGTACACCTTCGAGCGCGAGAGCAGCGCGGCGTTGACCTCGAAGGATGGATTCTCGGTGGTAGCCCCGATGAGCACGACAGTACCCGACTCGATGTGCGGCAAGAAGGCGTCCTGCTGGGCCTTGTTGAATCGGTGGATCTCATCCACGAAAAAAATCGTGCGCCGGCCGTGGTGGCGTCGCGTGTGTTCAGCGACACCGATCACTTCCTTGATCTCCTTGATGCCCGCCGTGACGGCGCTGAATGCCGCGAAGTCTGCGCCGCTGGCCGAGGCGATCACACGCGCCAGTGTGGTCTTGCCCGTACCTGGCGGTCCCCAGAGGATCAGGGAGTGCATCGCCCCGGCATCCATGGCGCGTCGCAGCGGCTGGCCCGGCCCGACGAGTTGATCCTGGCCTACGTACTCGTCCAAAGTACGCGGGCGCATGCGTTCGGCCAGCGGCGTTCCTGCAAGCGTCGGCGCGTCAACGCCCGCCGGTTCGTCGCCGAAAAGGGAACGTGTCATCGGCCGTTCCGCTGAAGCCGCGCTTCGTACAACAGCAGCGCCGACGAGACGGCCACGTTGAACGAGTTGATGCCGGGTCGCATCGCGATGCTGATATGAATGTCGGCGGCTTTGAGGGCCTGCCCGGGCAGCCCCGCGCCTTCATTGCCGAGCAGCAGGAACACCGGGCCGGTTAGGTCGGCGGAGTGAAGATCCGTGGTTCCAGCAGCGGGCGAGGTCGCCGCCGCAATCGTCGCACCGGCGGAGCGCGCCGCTCGCAGACTCTCCCCGATCGAGGCCCGTGCCACCGGCACACGGAATGTACTGCCCATCGCGCCCCGCAAGGACTTGGCCGACCCCGGGTCGGCGGTGGCGCCAACCATGGCCACTCCAGTGGCGCCCAGGCCGTCTGCCGATCGAATCACCGCGCCGGCATTGCCAGGGTCCTGCACGTCCACCAATCCGATCACCAGCGCCGGTGCCGGCCTCCAGAGCGCCTCAAGCGGCGCCGGTGACCAGTGAGCAATCGCCACAACGCCACTCGATGTGCGCACGGGGCTGGCGGCTGCCATCACACCCGTCGTGGCCTCATGGATCAAGATGCCCGCGGCCAACGCTAACTGCCAGACCTCGGCGACGTCCTCAGAGGCATCCGCCAGGAGGTCGCTGGTGGCCAGTACGACCTCGACGGGGACGCCGGCCCGAAGCGCATCAAGGAGCAGATGTACGCCGTCGATCACTACGGCCCTGTCGTCGGCCGCGCCCTTCGCGACGTCGCGGAAACGCGTCACGATGGCGTCCTGGCGTCGTGTGATGCGGGGCACGTCACATGGTATCTCGTCGGCCTCGTGATCACGAGTCGCTCAGGACTAACCCTGCGTCCACTATCCGGGTTAAACTTTTCCCTCATGAAGGCCCATCTGATCAAGCGGTTTGAGGGCGAGATCGCCGTCCTCGATCGCGAATTAGTGCACGACTTACCAAAGGAGATCCAGCGCGCTCGCGAGTTGGGAGACCTGCGCGAAAACGCCGAATACTCCGCGGCGAAGGAGCGTCAGCGATTTGTGGAGTCACGAATTTCGATGCTGCGCAAACGCCTCTCCGAACTCCAGTTACTTAACATGGACAAGATCTCGACCGACCGCGCGGGCTTTGGGTCGAAAGTCACGGTGATTGAGAACGGCACACAGATGGTCTTCGAGCTGGTGATGCCTGAGGACGCGGATCCCGACAAGGGGCTCATTTCCGTGGCATCGCCGATCGGCCGCGCCATGGTCGGCAGAGAAGAGGGCGACTCGATTAAAGTCTCGATCCCAGCCGGCAGTCGGAACTTCGACATCGTCAAGCTCGTGACCATTCACGACGAAGAGTAGACGCCGAGTGGCACTCTCTTCCTACGCTCCCCGCCTGCGCACTGCAGTGGTGTTGTGCGGTGCGGGCACCGCTGGGGCTTATCACGCGGGCGTCCTTCGCGCGCTTGTAGACGCGGGCGTGAAGATTGATCTGCTTGCCGCACACGGCGCCGGCGGCATCGGTGCGTTGAGTGGCGCTGCTGACGGCGTCGCAGATCTGTCATCGGCCACGAGTCCGTGGGCATCAGTTCGCATGAAGCGCGCGTATCGGTGGCGCGCGGCGCTGCGCTTGGCCGGTTGGGGTGCCCTGGTAGCCATCGCGCTGCTGCTCGCGCCACTGGTGGTGATTGTTCTGGCCTCGGGCGTCTATGTGGCCGGCGTGGTGGCTTCGCTCGCCAATTTTCCTACCATCGCCGCGTCGCTGGTGGTGTGGTACGACACGGCACTGGGCGCGATGTTTGATCCGCCCATTCTGCCCACCGTCATGCCGCGTGCCGTGGTGGCCGCGGTGTTGGTCGTAGCGGGGGTCTTTCTTGTCGCTGCCATCCGGGCTCGCAGCGGCGAGCGCACGCGACGCCGCGCGAGGGGCGCGTTCTGGTGGCGGCTGATCGCACATCCGCTCGACCCCAGCGAGCCCGAAGGCGTAGTCAAAGACGCGGTGTGGCGAATCATGCGTGGCGCCACCGACATGTCCCGCGCCGATATGGGCTGCCGGTATGTCGAACTGCTGACCGAGAACTTCGGCCAGCCGGGTTTTCACGAGGTGATGCTCGCCGTGCACGACCTGGACGCTCGACGTGACATTGTGGCCGCCGTGCTCGCGCCGCAGTGGCATCAAGCGTTCGGACAGCGACGGGTAGGAGCCGGGCCTCGCGAGGCGGAAAGTATGAATTTGGTTGAAGAGCGCGCCCACGACAGCGGCTTTGTGGTGGACTTCGTGGTGGGCGGGCTACGCCTGCCCGTGGCATCAACGCCGCACGAGGTGACGTTCCCCGACAAGGGATACTGGCAGGGGGAAACGCACCGGTGGTGCGATAGGCCCGAACTGGTGAGTCGGTTGATTGATGAAGTTGCTCGGGTAGGCGTGGAACAGGTGATTCTCGTCAGTCCGGCGGCGCCGGCAGCCACGCCGCATGACCTGCGCTTCCGGGCGCTGGACCTGCGCTCGAGAATGGGCGAGGCGTTGCGCTCCGTGGAAACCGCTGCGTTTCAAGACGCCTGGGCGCTTGCCGCGAATCGATTTTCTGGCGTGTTTGCTATTCGCCCTTCCCACAATCCTACGGGCCCGTTTGATTTTTCCGGCGTGTACGACGAGGCGTCTGATCGCATGCGTACGCTGCCCGAACTAGTGCAGATGGGACATGACGATGCGTATCGGCAGTTTATCGAGCCGGTGGTGGCCGCGGGCGAACGAGTCGAGGATATGTGAGATGACCAAGAGGCACCCGGACACCGAACTGATTCACGCAGGCGAGGGCGCCCCGAGCAACGCGATGCCCGTGACCACACCCATCTATTCGTCGAGCACATTCACGTTTGCGTCGTCGGCGGAGCTCGAGGCTTACCAGCAGGGGCGGTCCCAGTCGTTCATGTATTCAAGGTACGCCAACCCAACGGTCATGGCGGTGGAGGCCAAGCTGGCCGCTGCCGAGGGCGGGGAGGCGGCCATGCTGTTGTCGTCCGGTATGGCAGCCACGTCTACGGCGTTGTTCGGACTCCTGCAGTCAGGCGACGAGGTTATTTGCAGCGCGGCGATCTATGGCGGCACCCTTCAGGTGTTGAGGTCGTTTCTCGATCGGTTCGGTGTCCGCGCTCGGTTTGTCTCCATGGAGCAACTGGGCGCACTCGGATCAGTGATCGGTCCGTCAACAAAAGTGGTCTGGTTCGAGTCGCCCACCAATCCCACTCTGCGATGCGCCGATATCGCGGCGGTCGCGTCGGTCTGCCGCGCGAAAGGTGTGGTGTCCATCGTGGACAATACGTTCGCAAGCCCGGTCAACCAGCAACCGCTGACGCTGGGAGCCGACCTCGTGATGCACTCCGCGACGAAGTATTTGAACGGCCATTCGGATGTGACGGCCGGGGCGCTCGTCGGTTCGAAGGCACTGATCGACCGCGTGATGCCGGCGCGCAAGTTGCTGGGCGGCGTCCTGGAACCGGCGTCGGCCTACGCGCTCGGTCGTGGCATGAAGACGCTGGGCGTCCGCATCGCGCGCCACAATTCCAACGCGCTCACCATCGCACGCTGGCTCGAAACGCACCCGGGTGTGTCACGCGTGTGTTATCCGGGCCTAGAATCACATCCCGACCATGACATCGCGCGTCGGCAGATGCACGGGTGTGGCGGAATGGTGTGCTTCGAGAGCCGCGACGGGCAGGACGGCGCCGTGCGCTTCTTTGATCGCATCGCGTTGTTCCAACGTGCGGCGAGCCTCGGCGGCGTCGAGAGCCTCTGCAGCCTCCCCGTGCTCACGTCGCAGTACGGCTTGTCCGACGAACAACTCGCCGAAGCCGGCGTCACGCGCGGCATGGTGCGCTTGTCAGTGGGTCTTGAGGATTCGGAAGACCTAATCGCAGATGTGCAACAAGCGTTGGATTAGACGTTACACTCTCAGCTCTTTGTCGCAGCCTTTTCGACAGGCTTTTTGTCAGCGCCGTGTGTGTCTGCCAGGAATTCTTCGGCGAGCTCCCCAATGCGGGCGGCGATGCCGATGCCAGACAGGTCGCCGAACTTCGTGCGGAACCGGTCGGCGGGCATCACCGCTTTGGCGAGCGCCCGGTGGCCACCGGCCGACCCGATATCGCCAAAGCACTCCTTCACGAACTCACCGGCGTTTCGCGAGTACCCGAGATTGCGGACGCTCACGATGAAGTGTCCACCGACGATGCCCGAGACGATGACCCACCTGACCCCTTCCACCTGCAGCAGAAAATCGGCTGTGTAGGGAATAAAGTCTTCGCGTGTGGTCTCTCCCAAGAATGCCGAAAGGATCTGGTGCCTCAGGCGGCTGGTCGCCAGCGCGCGCGTGACGTGCTCCAGGCGTTCCAGCGTGATTTCGGCACCCTCCATCTTGCGGATGAGCGCGGCGTCGGCCAGGGGAAACAGGAACGTGAATGCGTCCAGATCTGAGCGGTTGGTGTGCCGCGCAAAAAACAACGTGTCTGATTTGATTGCGTAGAGCATGGCTGTCGCCGTGCGTTCCGAAATGTTCACGTCCACCGCGCGCAGATGTTCGGTCAGGATGGTGCAGGTCGAGCCGTACTCCGGTCGAATGTCCTTGAACACTGCCGTGTATCCCGCCTGCTCGGGGTGGTGGTCGACCACCAAATCCACGCGGGGGAGCAGCCCGTGAAAATAGTGCGGCTGCACATCGACGGTCGCAATCCGATCAAACGAGGCGAGCTCGTCGGTTGTGATTGTCTCAATGTGAATGTCGAGCAGGTCCGCCATCCGCAGATTTTCCGGCCGCGTCACGCCCTGCATCGCGCCGATGATGGCCGTGGCGCGCGTGCGCCGCAAAAGATTGCGCAGAGCCAGGCCCGCTGCCATTGCGTCAGGGTCGGGTTCGTTGTGCAGGAGGATCAACACACGATCGGCGTCCGCGAAGTACCGCTGATACTGCTGAACCCGTGCGCGCGTCAGGGCCCGGTCCAGTTGCGTGAGCAGCGCACCCGACAGCAGCTCGGCCATGTCGAGGTGGGCCAGTTCAGGTACGAGCGCCTTCAGCTCGTCACGATTCTTCCGGGCAGAGGGCCGGGTACCCGCGCGGAGCACATACAACAGGCTGCCGCCAGCATCTCGAATGGCCGTGACCACGCGCTTCAGGCTCCGTTTGCCGTTGTCTTCGACGATCACACAGGTGGAAGGGGAGAGGTCGGCGCGCAGGTACGAGTCCACGCGCTTGGGATCGCCCACACTCGCCGCGATCTGGTCGTCAACGAGACGTCGGGCCAGCGGGCGGTTTTCGACCAGAAACTCAATGTCGAAGGTATTCGACAGGACTTGATGCAGTGTCCTGATAATTAACTCGTCGCGGCAGACGGCCAAGGCTCTCATGTAGACGCCTATTATACTGGGCCCAGATGAACGCCTTCTGTATCGTCATCGTGCTCGCGCTGGGGATTGCGGCCGGCCGAGACGTCGGGCAGCAGACATTCCGTACGTCTGCCGACGTCGTCGTGTTTCCCGTGACAGTGGTTGGTCGTGGAAACAACCTGGTTCGCGGATTGACCCGGGAGGAGTTTTCTGTATTCGAGGACGGGAAACGCCAGGAGGTGACGTTTTTCAACGAAGGAGCGGGCGGCCCGGCCCTGCCGCTGCACCTAGGCCTCCTGCTGGACACCTCAAGCAGCATGGATCGCGACTTGGCGGCAGCGGTGACGGCTGCGATCAGGTTCGTGAACGCCGTGGACGAGTCCGTGGACGTCACGTTTGTGGACTTCGCCACAGAAGTGCGTGTGTCACGGTTTTCGCCGCCCAGTTATGCGCACCTGTTCGAGCGGATGCGGTCGAACAAGGCCGAAGGATCCACGGCGCTGTATGACGCACTGGGGTTGTACCTGACAGCCGCTGAACGACAGGACGGGCAGAAAGTGTTGCTGCTCTACACCGACGGGGAAGACTCGACCAGCAGCCTCGGGTACGGCCGCATGATCGAGATGCTTCGGCTCAGCGACGTCATGGTTTACGCCATTGGCTATCTCGACGGCCTGCGAAACCGCGGTACGGCGCAACTGCGCCTGAACGACGTGGCCCATCAAACCGGCGGAGAAGCGTTTTTCCCGGTGGACAAGAAACAACTCGACGAGATCTACGCCAAGATCGAGGAAGAAATCGCGTCCCGCTATTCGCTGGGCTTCATCTCCACCAACCGCACCGCTGACGGCAAATGGCGGAAGGTCGAGGTGCAGGTGACCGCCGCGGCCGGCAAGGGCGCCAGACTCCGTACGCGCCCCGGTTACTTCGCGCCAGCACGATAGCGTCTGAGGCCTGGAGGGAGTGGACGCTCTCGTTGCGGGTGCGTAGTACGATGAGTAGTTACCGCTCACCCCCTATGCCATCCCTGGACGACCGCTTCGAACTGGAATCGGACTTCGATCTGCGTGGCGACCAGCCGGCCGCGATTGCGCAGCTGGTGGAGGGCCTGCAGCGCGGCGACCCGGCCCAGGTGCTGCTGGGCGTCACCGGGTCGG
>SYFT01000062.1 GCA_005799825.1 Acidobacteriota bacterium
GGATGGCGCACCTCGACGACGCGATCGCGGGCGTGTCGGTGACGCTGAGCGCGGATGAATGCGCAGCGCTTGAGGCCCCGTACGTACCGCACGAAGTGAAAGGGCACGACGTCTAGCGCGGGCGCTCGACGATGCGCTCACACTCGGGCTTGCGGAACAGCCCGAGCTACGTACTGGGTCGATACGCTCCGAACGTAGCTCGGCCTGGTTCTCAAGGCCGAGAGTTGCCCGACAAAGCGTTCTACCGAATCGAGAACGTCACGGTGACACTCATGACAATGGGAATCGCGACGCCATTGAGGCGCGTCGGCGAGTAACGCCATTGACGCACGGCGTCGATGGCCGCCTGGTCGAGGAGCGACACAGACCTCAGCACCGTCACGTTCTGCACCACGCCGCGTTCGTCGAGCGTGGCTTCGAGCACGACGGTGCCTTCGATTCGGGCCGCTTTCGCTGCGGGTGGGTACTCGGGCGTCTTGAAGACGGTGCGCTCCGGTGGGTGGATCAGTCCACCCACGCGACGTGGGGTTTCGGGCACCGCGACCGGCGGAGGCGGTGGAGCGAACGCCGATGTATTCAGCGCGCCGACATACGGGAACCCGGTGCCGACACCCCCGGGGACCCCGAGTGCCGCCGGCGCGGGCGGAGCCACTTCGGGCGTGATCCCGTCTGGCGGCGCGAGGGGCACGCTCGGCGCCGTCGTCGGGGTGGCCGCGGTGGCGGCAAGGGATGGACTCACCGGTGGTGGCGGCGAGGTCACTGCAGCCAGCATGACCGTGGGCAGCCTGGTCTGGATTCCAGGCAAGTCGAGCGCCGCGGTGATTGGCAGT
Source organism: Acidobacteriota bacterium (assembly GCA_005799825.1). Classification (GTDB taxonomy): domain Bacteria; phylum Acidobacteriota; class Vicinamibacteria; order Vicinamibacterales; family SCN-69-37; genus SYFT01. The sequence goes on from SYFT01000062.1 coordinate 831, forward strand.
ACCAAAAACACGAGGACAACAACGACGTGGACAACCAGCGACCCGGCCTTCATCCACCACGGCGCCCGGCGCGGCGTCTGCGTGACCACTTCTTGTTCAAACAACGTTCGGGGCATGGCACTCTCCCTTTGCGCGAGACACCGCACGCTCTCGCAAGGCCGCTCACGCGGCTTGGTAACAATTTGGAGAAGCTTCCCTAACTACTGAGACACCGCGCGCGCGAAAGTGGTGCGAGCACGGCAGGTCCCGTGTGGTGGGTTTCAGGGCCGTGTCCTACGCTACAATTTCGGCGTGCAGATCATTCGAAGCCGCGAGACGTACGACGTCTGTATTGTCGGGTCGGGAGCCGGAGGCGGAATGGCCGCCAAGGTTCTCACCGAATCGGGCGCAAGAGTCGTGATGCTGGAAGCCGGCGTGAACTGGGACCCGGTCAAAGACAGCCAGATGTTTGCGTGGCCGTATGACTCGCCACGGCGCGGCGGCGGAACACCCGAACGGCCGTGGGGAGAATTTGGCGCATGGATCGGGGGCTTCGCCATCGACGGCGAACCCTACACGACGGCGCCCGGCAATAGTTTCCAGTGGTTCCGCACCCGCATGCTGGGAGGCCGCACCAATCACTGGGGCCGCATTTCGCTGCGTTTCGGTCCCAACGACTTCCGCCGCAAGAGTCTGGACGGCCTGGGCGACGACTGGCCCATCACGTACGACGACGTGAAACCGTATTACGACCAGGTGGACAGGTTCGTCGGACTGTTTGGCTCGGTGGAAGGGATCCCGAATGAGCCGGACGGCATCTTCCAGCCGCCGCCCAAGCCGCGGTGCTACGAACAGCTCATCAAGCGCGCCTCAGACCGCCTGAACATCACGTGCATCCCGAATCGCCTGTCGATTCTCACGCAGCCGCTTAACGGCCGCTCGGCCTGCCACTACTGCGGCCAGTGTTTCCGCGGCTGCGCGATGCACTCGAACTTTTCTTCTCCATCAGTCCTGCTCCCACCGGCCATGGCCACCGGCCGGCTGACGATCATCACGGATGCGATGGCGCGCGAGGTCACCGTCAACAGTGCGGGTCTGGCCACGGGCGTGGCCTACATCGACAAGACGACCGGTCGCGAGAATCACGTGCAGGCGCGCATTGTGGTGCTGGCCGCCAGCGCGTGCGAAACCGCCCGCATCATGTTGAACTCGAAGTCGTCGCAGTTCCCGCAGGGCGTGGGCAACTCGAGCGGCGTGGTCGGCAAGTACATCACCGACAGCACCGGCGGCAGTCTCAGTGCCTTCGTGCCCAAGCTGATGGACCAGATTCCCCACAATGAAGATGGCGTGGGCGGCGCACACCTGTACATGCCGTGGGTGCTCGATAACAGCAAGCTCGACTTCCCGCGCGGCTATCACATCGAAATCGGCGGCGGCCTCGGCATGCCGGGGTCGGGTTTTGGCGGCGGCATTCAGCGCTTCAGTGGCTTCGACAACGGGCGTGAGATCGGCGGATACGGCGCCAGGCTCAAGGCCGACTACCGCAAGTTCTACGGCGCCACGGTGAGCTTCGCGGGCCGCGGCGAGATGATCCCGAACGACAAGAGCTACTGCGAGATTGACCCGACCACCGTGGACAAGTGGGGCATCCCGGTGCTGAGGTTCCACTGGAACTGGACCGACCACGAACACAACCAGGTCAAACACATGCAGGAGACGTTCCGCTCGATCATCGCGGAAATGGGCGCAACCCCGTTGTCGGCTATGCCCTCTCGCGAGCGCGGCTACGGCATCTCGACCGGGGGCAGCATCATCCACGAACTGGGCGTGACCCGCATGGGCAACGACCCCAAAACGTCGGTGGTCAACAAGAACTGCCAGGCCCACGACGTGAAGAACCTGTTTGTGGCCGACGGCGGGCCGTTTGTGTCGCAGGCGGACAAGAACCCCACATGGACCATCCTCGCGCTCTCATGGCGCACCAGCGACTTCATCGCGGCAGAACGGAAACGGGGCGCACTGTAATGGCGACGATGAATCGACGGGCATTGCTCAAATTGGCGGCAGCGGCGCCGATGGCCGCGGCGTTTTCCTGGACCGGCGAAGAAGTGGTTCACGCCAGCCTGTTGACACGCACCGCACAGGCGCCCTTCA
>SYFT01000063.1 GCA_005799825.1 Acidobacteriota bacterium
ACCATCACCCCGTCCGTCGTTCGAGGTCGTGCGCTCGTAGCTCAGGGGATAGAGCGCTGCACTGCGGAGGCAGAGGCCGCAAGTTCGAATCTTGCCGGGCGCACCATTTGTCGTCAGTTTGTGTTGGGGGAATGAAAGATGAAGGCAGGAGAACGGCACCACCTGAAGACCAACGAGTTCGCCATCCGCGTTGCGCGCGTGACCGAGGTCGTCGCCACCCATCGTGATCGACTGGTGCTTGGCGCCATCCTCGTCGCGGTGCTCATCGTCGCCGGCGCCGGGTACTCCTGGTTCCAGGGCCGGAAGTCCGACCAGGGCGGTGCCCTGCTTGGCGCGGCCATGACCACCTATGACGCACCGATTGTGCCGGCACCGACGGTGCCTGGCGCCACCCAGCAGGTGGGGACCTATCCGACGCAGACCGCGCGTGCAGAGGCCGCGGTAGCCGCGTTCCAGAAGATCATTGACACGTATCCCTCAACGGGTGCGGGCGTCGCCGCCCGATACCATCATGCCGCGGCGCTGATGACGCTCGGCCGCTTCGCCGTCGCGGAAAAGGGATTCCAGGCAGCTGTGGAAGCAGCGAGCGGGACGATCTTCGAGCCGATGGCGAAGATGGGGCAGGCCGAGGTCCTTGTGGCCAGCGGCCAGGCCGATAAAGGCGTCGCCATCTTCGAGGCGCTTGCCGCGGATCGCGACGGCATGTTGCCGGTGGATGGCGTCCTGATGCAGTTGGGACGCGCGTTCGAGAAAGCCGGCAAGCAGGCCGAGGCACGCACCACCTACAAACGCGTGGTGGACGAGTTCCCCGACTCGCAGTACGTGGCGCAGGCCCGGCAGGACCTCGTTCGGCTTGGGTAGCGCCCGATCTAAGGCCTCTGCAGCGCGAGCTTGTACGTGATGAGTTTGTAGACCAGGCGAGCGGCGACGAAGTTCGGTGACCACACCCCAGGAATCGGGCAGAGTTCCACGACATCGCACGCCACGACGTCGCGCTCTGTGAAGACGCGACGCAATAGCGTCATCAGTTCGCGCCACGCCAGTCCGCCGGGCTCAGGCGTGCCCACGGCCGGCATAAGGCCTGGCTCAAGGCCATCGAGATCAATGGTGAGGTACACCGGTCCGGTGAGCGCATCGAGCACTCGTGACATCCAGTCGGGGTCGTCGCGCATATTCCAGTCGTAGAAGATCGTGGTCTGCAGTGAGGGCATCGCTTCGGCTTCCTCCTGCGAGATGTTGCGGATGCCGACCTGCACCACTGGAGCGGACTCGAGCGACCGTCGCATGGCGGAGGCGTGGCTGTTGTGTTCGCCCTGATAGCCGTCGCGCAGGTCCGCGTGGGCGTCGATCTGAAGCACCGTCAGGCCGGGATGCCGTGCGGCCGCGGCAGCCACCAGCGGCGGCGTGATCGAATGCTCACCGCCGAGTGTGACCAGGAACTTGCCCGAATTCATGATGGCGCTCGCGGTGCGGTGGATCCGCGCCATCGCCCCTTTCATCGATCCGTGCGAGAGGTCCATCTCAGGCAGCGTGTGAATACCCCGGGTATGGATGTCGATCCCGAGCTCTTCATCCCACAACTCCACCTGCGCCGATGCCAGGATCAGTTCCCTGGGGCCGTTGCGGGTGCCCTGCACGTAGGATGTCGTGCGATCGAGAGGGACCGGAAGAATGATCGCCGCCGACTCGTCGTAGCCGGTGACGACCGGGAGGGCGCCGCCGAACCAGAGCGGGTGGGCGTGATCGTAGTCAACAGGGAAAGACATCAAGGCACTCCGAATCAGGGACGGACCACGCCGGCTGATATGCCCACGTGTTGGAGAAACGTGAACTCCGCAGTGGGAGACAGCGCGATGCCGGTCAGGCGCTCGTGCGCCACGGCGACATTGGTTTTGTACCACAGGCTGACGTAGGGCGCATCCTCGGCGATCTGCCGTTGGGCCTGTCCGTACAACTGGCGGCGGTCTTCTTCAGCCAGCGCGGAACTCGCGGCATCAATCAGGCGATCCACATCGGCATTCTTGTAGTAGCCACGGTTGAAGCCACCTGGAGGAATCTGCGACGAATGAAAGACGCGCCTCAGCATGTCGGGGTCGGTCACGCCTACCCATTGCAGCGTGTAGAGCTGCACGTTGCCGCGGATGACGTCCGAAAACAAGGTGGCGAACTCGTACGAGCGCAGGTCCAGGGCGATCCCAACCTCGGCAAGGTTCTGCTGGATGACGGCAGCTTGCAACCGGTACGCCTCGGCCGTGGATGTCTTGAGACTCAAGCGCAGGCGTGGCAGTGGGCCATCGCCGTCAGGGTCGGGGTATCCCGCTTCGTCAAGCAGCGCCCTGGCGCGGTCCAGGTCCCGAGTGAACCTGAACGCCGTGTTGTCGTACGCCCATGACATCGGCGGCACGATGCCGATTGCGGTGCTGGCCAGGCCGCGCCGGAGGAAGTCCACGATAGCGTTCAGGTTGATGGCATAACCCACCGCGAGTCGAAGCCGCCGATCCTGTAGGAGCGGATCGCGCAGGTTAAAACCCAGGTAGGCGAAATCCGTTCCTGGTGCCGTGCTCACCCGTAGATGCGGTTCCTTTCGGAGCCCGTCGATGATGTCAGGCGACAGATCGTTCACGATAAGATCCACCGACCCTTTGCGCAGTTCGAGTCCGCGCATCGTCTCGTCTGGCACGACCCGAAGGACGAGTCCACCGTTGGCCGGTTTGCCTCGGTAGTATCCGTCGAATGGCCGGAGTGTCGTCCGGTCATCGGGGACAAATTCGCCGAGTTGATACGGGCCACTGCCAATCGGCGCCCTGGCCGCAGCAGTTCCCGTGCCTTCGGGGACGATCCCCATCACCAGGTTGATAGGAAACGAGGCCGCCGGTTGGTGGAGTCTGAACGCCACATGGGTCTGGTCGATGACGTCTACCGCCTTGAGCCCGCGATACGCGCCCTTGCGACCCGACACGAACGCCGGGGCCAGAAACCGCCGGAACGTGAAGGCCACATCCTCGGCAGTCAGCGCGCTGCCGTCATGAAAGCGTACGCCGGTCGGCAGTTCGGCGATATAGGTGAGCGGGTCGGGCCAATCGAGCCGCACGGCTAGGTCGGGTACCACGCGCAGCGATTCGTCGATACGCATCAGCGAACTGAACAACAACTGGTGGATCTTTTGAGAGGCTTCGTCGAGGCCAACGGCGGGATCAAAGTTGGTGGGCGAGTTGGTCATCGCCACGACAATCACGTCCGTCGGGCGCGGTGCCTCTGCCTGGCACCCGGAGAGGGCCGCGCACGCGACCGCAAGCGCCGTCGCGACGCGAGCGCGAGGATGGCCTCGGCGAATCACCGGTCGGCCTCGCGTTTGAGGTCGGCCAGTAGGTTGAGCGCGTCGATTGGCGTCATGCGCTCCAAATCGAGTGCCTTGACGCGATCGACCAGGGGGTGCATGTCGGGCGCCGATTGGAACAGGCCGAGCTGGCTCTGCGCCGGCGCCGGGGCGCCACTGAGACTTGGCCGGCCGCCCCGCTGGAGTTCGTCCTGTTCCAGCGATTTCAAAATCTCAGTCGCGCGGCGCACAACTGCGGGCGGCAGGCCGGCGAGCCGCGCCACCTGGATGCCGTAGGAGCGATCCGAACGGCCCTCGATGACTTTGTGAAGGAAAACGATGTCGTCCTTGAACTCGCGGGCCGCTACGTGGAAGTTGGCGACGCCAGGCACGGAGTCGGCGAGGTCGGTGAGCTCGTGGTAGTGCGTCGCAAAAATGGTTTTCGGGCGTGCACGGTCGTTGGTGGCCAGGTGCTCGGCCACAGCCCAGGCGAGGCTGAGTCCGTCGAACGTGGCCGTGCCTCGGCCAATTTCGTCCAGGATGACGAGGCTTCGAGAAGTGGCCATGTGCAGGATGGTGGCCGTCTCCTGCATTTCGACCAGGAACGTAGACTGACCGCGCGCAATGTTGTCGGAGGCGCCGACGCGCGCGAAGACGCGATCGACGATGGACAGCTTGGCGCGGCGGGCTGGCACAAACGATCCCATCTGCGCGAGCACGGCGAGCAGGGCGGTCTGGCGCAGGTACGTGGACTTGCCGCCCATGTTCGGCCCCGTCAGGACGACGAGCTGGCGCGTGGTGCCGTTGAGCGATACGTCGTTGGGCACAAACGCCGCGGCGGCGTGGCGTTCCACCACCGGATGCCGGGCATCCACGGCCGACAGTTCGTCGGCATCGTGCACCTGGGGCTTGGTGTAGTTGCCCGATGACGCGGTTTCGGCGAGCGCGCTCAGCACGTCGAGCGCGGCCACGGCCCGCGCGGTGTCGAGGATGCGCGGCGCCTCACCCGCCACCCGCAGTCGGAGCGCCTCAAACAGCGCCAGTTCACGCGCCACCAGGTGCTCGTCGGCGTGCAGAACCTTCTCTTCGTATTCCTTGAGCGCCGGCGTGATGTAGCGTTCACCGCCCGCAATGGTCTGCTTGCGGATGTACTCGGGCGGGGCGTTGGCCAGCTGTGCTTTCGTGATTTCGATGTAGTAGCCGAACACGCGGTTGTAGCGAATTTTGAGGGAGTTGATTCCGGTGCGCGTACGCTCGGCGTCTTCCATGGCGGCAATCGCGGTCTTGCCGCCGCGACTGATCCCGCGCAGTTCGTCAATCTCGGCATCCACGCCATCGCGGATAAGCCCACCGTCGCGGGACACGGCCGGCGGCTCCGACACCAGCGTGTCGTCGATGGTGTTGCGGACATCCGTCAGGTCGTCCACTTCAGCGAGCAGGCTGCGGACGAGTGGCGCCTGCAGGTCGTTGAGAATCGTCCGCAACCGCGGCAGCAGCGTCAACGACTGGGCGAGCGCCACGAGGTCGCGCGGCCCAACAGTTCCCAGCGCGGCTCGCGCCACGAGTCGCTCGAGGTCATGGATGCCCTTGAGCAGGTCCCTGAGTTTGGCGCGGTCCGTGCCGTGAAACGCAAAATCCTCCACCGCGTCCAGGCGATCCTGGATCCGTGCCAGTGCGACGAGCGGACGCACGAGCCATGCGCGAATCAGACGGCCGCCCATCGCGGTCGCCGTGCGGTCTATTTCATCCAGCAACGAGCCTGCGCGACCCCCATCCACGCCCTCCACCACATTGAGGTGGCGTAGGGTCACTGGATCGATGAGCAAGGCATCGGCCGACAGGCGGCGCGAGATATCCCGCACATGGGCCAGTTCCACGCGCTGCGTGGTGCGGAGGTAGTGCACGATGGCGCCGGCTGCTGCCGTTGCCGCAGGCGCGTCTTCGAGTCCGAACCCAGACAATGAAGCGGTGCGCATCTGATCGAGCAGCGTCTCGCGGGCACGGCCGAGTTCAAAGACCCAGGCGTCAAGCGTGGTCACCCGCGGCGACGTCAGCGGCGACAGCACTCGATCGAGGTCTGTGCCTTCGGCCGCGAGCAGTTCCTTTGGCCGCAGGACTGCGAGTTCCGCCGAAACGGACTGCGCAGCATCGGCCCCCACCCACTCAGCGGCCGAGAACTCACCCGTCGAGACGTCCAGGCACGCCACGCCGAACCGGTCGGGCCCTTGCTGCGCGACCGCGGCCAGAAACGCCGGCTCGCGCGCATCAAGATATCCGGCGTCGGTGAACGTACCCGGCGATACGACCCTGGTGACTTCGCGCTTCACGAGGCCCTTGGCCTTTTTCGGATCTTCGACCTGCTCACAGAGGGCCACCCGATACCCCTTGCGAATCAGGCGCGACACATAGCCATCCACAGCGTGGTAGGGCATGCCGCACATGGGAATGGCCGACCCCGCCGTGTCCTTCGATCGCGACGTCAACGTCAACTCCAGCACCCGGGAGGCCGTGATCGCATCTTCGAAGAACATCTCGTAGAAGTCGCCCATGCGAAACAGCACGATCGCGTCGAGATGCTGGCGCTTCGCGTCAAGGTACTGACGCATGGCCGGTGTGGCGGCGAGCGATGAAGGCGAAGTTGTCACGGGGAAACGACCGAAGGGCCCGGTGGAGTATAACATTGCGGTGATGGTCGTCCTGGCGCTCGAAACTGTTACGCCGAAGGGGAGCGTGGCTGTCTGGCGCGATGGTCGCATCACATCCCGCGCGGGCGACGCCGCCACGCCCCACGCGGCGCGCTTCCCGTTGGCATGGCTCGACACGCTGGCCACGGCCGGCGTGGGGCTCGACGCTGTGAATGCGCTGGCGGTGGTGTCCGGTCCGGGGTCGTTTACCGGAGTGCGCATCGGCATGGCAAGCGCCCAGGGTCTTGCGCTGACGCGAGGGTGGCAGGTCACTGCCGTTCCGACCCTCGACGCGATCGCTGAGTGCTGGCGGGTGGCACACGCGGGGCAACCGCCCCGGACCGTGATTGCGTGTCTCGACGGCCTCCGTTCCGAGGTGTTTGTGCGCGAGTTCCATTTTGACGGCCAGGTCATGCATCCGCTGGGCGAGGCGGGGGTGATGTCGCCCGAGGATGTGCGCTGGACGCCACAGCCAGGCGGCGTGTCGCTGGTGGGCAGCGGTGCAACCCGCTACGCCGCGGTGTGGTCCGGCGTGAGTGATGACATCGGAGAGACGGGGGAATCGATCGCGGCTGGCGCCGCGAGGCTTACGGCAGGTGGTGGTCGGCCGGCAGCCTCGCCCCACGCGCTGCGGCCCCTCTACGTGCGCCGCCCGGATGTAGAATTGGTGCGCGAGCGCGGCCGCTCGAATGTCCCCTGACACCGTGGCGGGCGTACGGCGCGTCCTGGCGGGGGAGTCGCTGGACGCGATCGCGCACATCCAGCGCCAGTCATTCACCAATTCGTGGACCGCGGACGCGATCGGCTGGGAATTGCGCGAGACCGACGCCGCGCGGGTGTATGTGCTTGAGTCGGGTGTGGCGCCGTCCGGTGGCCCGCCGCCCGCGCGTGCCTATTGCGCGTGCTGGCTGATTCTTGACGAGCTCCACATCAACAGCTTGGCCGTAGCACTCGAGACCAGACGTCAGGGGCACGCGCGGCAGTTGCTGAATGGGGTGTTTCGCGATGTGGTGGCGGATGGCGCCACCTCGGCCACTCTGGAGGTCCGGCGATCCAACGAAGCGGCGCTCGCGCTCTACAAAGGCCTGGGCTTCCAGGTGGAGGGAGTTCGAGCGAACTACTATCAGCAGCCGAGGGAGGATGCCCTGATTTTGTGGCATCGGGCGCTGCATTTGTTTGCCGGTCAGACGGGGTGATGGTAATCTCCGGCCAAACCTACGAAGGAGGCAGGGCATGGCTGACGCTCATGATGTCCCAGGGTCTTCCGCTGCCGCAGACGCGGCCCCCTCGCGGGTAGACCCCCGCTACCAGGAACTCACCCGGCACCACCACTCACTTGACGAACGGCTGCACGCGCTGTCGGCTTTGGCGCATCTCTCCGATGCGCAGCATCTCGAAGAACTCACCTTGAAAAAGCGAAAACTGGCGATCAAGGATCAGATCGCCGCGCTCTCTGCCGCAGAGCGGAGCTGACGCACTACACTAGTGGCTTCATTCCGGTCGCGGGCCCGGACGTCCCGGGGACCGCGTTCGGCATGGTCGTGAGTGAGCCATGCGCATTGACAGAGCCGCCATCCCGTTCGTTCTGATCGCTGCTGCGCCTGCAGTGGTCGTTTGGCTGTGGGGGGGCGCCCTTGTCGCAGTGCCAGCATTGCTCTTGCCGCTGGCGACAGCCGCGTTTTTTCGTGACCCCGATCGTGCGGCGTCGCAGGACCCATCGCTGGTGTTGTCTCCCGCCGACGGCAGAGTGATGTACGCAGGGCCAGCCCGTGTCGAGGAGGCCCCCTCCGGAGGGCCCTGGCTCCAGGTCACGATCTTCCTGTCGGTGCTCGACGTCCACATCAACCGCACGCCCGTGTCGGGACGCGTCACTCGCGTGGACTACCAGCCCGGAAGTTTTCTGCCGGCCTACAAGCGTGAATCCTTCCGCAACGAGCGATCCGAGATCTGGTTCGACCACGCAGGCGTCACGGTGGTGGCCCGGCAAGTTGTCGGGCTCCTCGCTCGCCGGGTCGTGTGCCGCCTGACCCCCGGCCAGCAGGTGGACGCCGGGGCCCGGTTGGGTTTGATGAAGTTCGGGTCGCGCATGGACGTGTTTGTGCCGGTCACCGCCCGGCTTGAAGTGACCGAGAAGCAGACCGTTTGTGGGGGTGAGACCGTGCTGGCCCGTTGGCCGGCAAATGGCACGTTATGATGGTCCACGAATGACTCAAGGAATGCCCGTTGGTCGATTTGGACGCACCGGGCGGAAAGCCAGGCGGGGCACGTATCTTCTGCCCAGCCTGATTACCGTTGGCAACTTGTTTTGCGGTTACGCCTGCGTGATGTACGCGATGCGCGGAGACCTCACGACGGCTGCGCCGTTTATTGGGGTGGCGGTCGTCTTGGACATGCTCGACGGCCGCATCGCACGCCTGACAGGGACGACCAGTGCGTTTGGCGTCGAGTTTGATTCTCTGGCCGACGTGGTGTCATTCGGACTGGCTCCAGCGGTGCTGGCGTCGGCCTGGGGCCCCTCTGAACTCGGACGGTGGGGCTGGGCCGCAGGCTTCTTGTATGTGGCGGCGGCGGCGATTCGTCTGGCGCGCTTCAACATTCAGACAGGGACACAAACCGACAAGACGTATTTTATCGGGATGCCGAGTCCGGCGGCAGCTGGTGTGCCGGCCGCGACGATCTTTTTTTATCCCTACCCCCTGATGGGAAAGGCGGAGGCCATGGCGGCGATTGCGGTTGTCGTGATTCCAGCGATTCTGATGGTCAGCACGATCCGGTTTCGGAGCTTCAAGACGATCAACTTCGGGTGGGAGCAGTCCTACATCAAGCTCTTTGTTTTCGCGGCGCTGCTGGTCTTCATTGCGACCGAGCCCAGTTGGGCGCTGATCATCATTGCCTACTCCTACCTTGCCTCGGCGTTCGTCGGCATGGCGCTCACTCGCTTCCGCGGGCGTCGTCCGGCTCAGTCGCCGGAAGCCTAACCGCCACGATGGTGCCTTGGCCGGGCGCACTGGTGAGCGAAATCGTCCCGCCGCACGACGTGATGTTCCGGCGGGCGTTGGCCAGGCCCAGGCCGGAACCGCCGGTCTTGGTGGAGAAGTGGGGCTCAAACGCGCGTGCCGCTGCCTCACTGGTCATGCCGATGCCGGTATCCGTGCACATCACCCGAACGTGACCGATGTCGTCTGCCGCAGTCGACAGCCTGACGCGGCCACCCGAGGGCATGGCCTGCAGCGCGTTTTCAATGAGGTTGGTAAGCGCCCGGGCCAGTAGCGTGCGATCGGCGCTGGCGTCCCGTGTGTCAGGCGCCACCTCGATCGAGATCTCGGTGTGCGAAGCGAGACCGGCGAGATACGGTTCCACCACTTCATACAGGAGGGCGGAGAGCGGGACGCGCTCGAGTTTCGGCACCGGCACAGCCGCGAACGAAGAGAAGTCGTTAGCCAGCTGCCGGAGCAATTTGACCTGTGTGAGCACCGTGCTGATGCACTGATCGAAGACGGCACCGAGCGGGCGTCCCTGGTCGACGTGCACGCGCTGCAGGTGCTCGGCTGCGAGCTGGATGGGGGTCAGGGGATTCTTGATGTCATGGGCCACCTGTCGAGACACGTCGGCCCAAGCCTTTAGTTCGTGCGTGCGGCCCAGTTCAGCGCGCTGTTCGCGCAGGGTGGCGGCCATGCCATTGAAGTCGTTTACCAGTCGGCGGAGTTCGTCGGCGGTGTCGGCCGCGATTCGCACGTTGAATTCACCCGCCGCGATTTGCCGCGTGGCACGGGTCAGCCGCTCAACCGGGTCGGAGACGCGCCGAGCGACAGAGGCGCCGATGAAGGCCGCAAGCAGGATCACCAGCAGCGCGCCGAGCAAGACGCCCCGGTTCAGATCGGTGATTGCGCGCTCGATGTCCTGCTGGCGCAGAGCCAGCGGCACACTGAGCACGGCATGGCGGCCCAGCGCAGGGACGGGTGCCGCTGCGACGAGGTAGCTGAACGAACCGGCGCGGTCTTCACCCGCAAACGACGGACGCCGCTCAAGGGCCACGGCACGGTAGGCGCGTGATGGCGTACGCGCTGGCAGCAGGCCCGATACAAAGAGATCGCGCTGTGATGTTGCGCGTAGTCGCGGACCGTCGAACAGGTTGACATCCTGATTGATGACCTGCCCAATCCATACGAGGATGTCGTCGGTCGGCGGCACGTCCTGCAGCGCGATCGTATCTTCAAGGACACGTCGCGCGATGGTGGCGGCGGTCAGGGCCTCGGTTTCAACATCGCCCCGGAGTTTATTGCTCATGTAGGCGCTGAAGGAGAACGCAAATACCAGGACGGGCACCACGGCCGTAAACACAAAATACAGAAACAGCTTGCGGTAGAAGCTCGTACGGATTTCGACAATCAGCGCGCGCAGTGGTGCCACCCGGCGGCCGGCGATCGACGCGATGAGTATGCTGATGCCAAACAGCCACACGAACAACAGGGCGGCCAGCACAATACTTTCCGCCAGCTTGGTGAGGTGATCGAACAGGCGCGGAATGGGATATCCGAACGCATAGATGCCTGCGCGATCGTTCGCGAAGTACACCCGGAAGGTGTCGGTGTCAGCGGCACGGGTCGTCCAGAAGGGGGTGCGCGATCGCTCGATCTGGCTGAGCAGGCTCTGGTCGAGCGACCACGTCGTTCGTCCTGAGGTAAACGTGGCCTGCCGGCCCCACCCGTAAACCACGGTCTGCACGCCATGCGGTCCGGTCTGCGGCGACTGGCTGGCCCGGCGTAGCAGGTCGTCGTACGGGTTGATCGCCGAGATGAATGGTAACGCCCGATAGTCGAAGAGGACGTGGATGACGACCGACCCCGACGACCGGCCGGCGGCGTCGCAGAGGCTCCGCTCGGCATGCAGTGTGGCCTGCTCTCGGGCGGCAAACGAGGTGACTTCGCCGTACATTTCCCATTCACAACGGGTCTCGGTCGACGATAGGTCGATGCCGTAGTCGGGTACATTCAGGGCGAATCGGCTGCGAAGCTGTCCATCGCGGCCGTACAGCTCAAGGGCTGATGTGAGGCGCGATCGTGAGAGCCCCGTCTGGCTCCACACGAGGAATGCGGCGTCCGAGGATGGACTCCGCGGTTCACCCGGTGCCGGGGCCAGCAGCGCTGAGAGGTCAGGCAGTCGATCCACAGCCTCAGTGGCCTTTACCAGGTCCGACCTGAGTTGCTCAGGCAGACCCATTGTGGTGGGCGCGTGCACGCTCTCAATCTGGCGCTCGGTGCTGCGATTGGCAGAGAAGGCGACAATCGGATACCAGATCGTGGCTGGAATGACGGCTGCGGCGCACAGCGACAAGAGACGGGAGGAGGGGCACGCGTGGCGATAGAAGTGCCGCAGGCCGGAGGCCGACAACGCAAACAGCGCGGCGACTGCGGCCACGCCCACCAAGGCCGGTGTGGGCAGCGGTGACCAGGCGTTGGGCACGGCGCCAATCGCGGTAGGCATCACCCAGGCCGCGCCTGCCAGCACAGCCGGGAGCGGTCGCTTCCAGGACACGCGCCAGCGCTCGGCTGATTGCGCCAGCATTGTGGCAACGGCCCAGACGCTGGCAAACGCGAGCAGGTGACGTGCGGCGTGTGCGGCGAGCACGGCGGCGTTGGGTGGGAACAATGGCGACGCTAAGCGGTCATAACCGACTTCGGTCAACTGGCGATCAATGGTCCAGAAGGTGAGCCACAGGATCGCCGCCGTCAGCAGTCCTCCGCCAAGAAACTCCGACCACATGACAACACCCGAGCCGCCAGACAGCGGCCGTCGGGCTGTGGCCCGCCACCACGCGGCCACGGGCAGTGTGAGCGTGAGGCCGACAGCCGTAAGGGCGGCAATCGCCGTGACCCCCACGAGCGGCAGGCCGGCCAGTGCGCCGATCCAGACAAACAGTCCGCCGGCGGCGATCACAAGTATCGGGGCGGCGAACTGAAAGCGTCGGCGCTGGCTCTGGACCAGACCGGCCGCAAGGATGAGCAGCGCGCCCACCAATGGAAGGATGCCGGCGAGCAGGACCCGGCGACGGAATTCCCTGCGCGCAACGTCAAGTTCAGCGGGGGCAAAGACAATATCGAGCAGCGCCGTGTTGTCGGCGGAGAGGACGGTCGTCTGGATCACGCCAGAGACCGCCGACGGGGTCGCGCTCGAGGACACCACCTGTACCGGCCCGAGCGAAGTCTGCAGGCGGTATTCACCGAGGCTGGGGTGCAGGCCTCCCGTCGTGGACAGCACCTGCTCGGCTGCCACCACACCCACGCGCCGTGAGTCAATGCGCACGGGATGCCACGCGACCAATCGCAGGCCCAGCGTGTCCTGAGCCACAAACAGGGCTGGGGTCTCCAGCGCCAGCGGGGGCACCTCGAGGTCTTCAGCCGGTCCGTCGTTCCACGCAAGGACACGGAACGTCCCGGTTCCCGTCGGGACATAGACGGTCAGCGCGGCATCGGGCGAGACGGGAAGCGCTGCAAACAATTCGGCGATGCGGTCCCGATCCGTCGTGGCTGCGTCGATGAGTGTGGCGCTGGCCGCCACCTGAGCTGCGGCTCCACGCAACTGGCCGGCCCTGTGGGCGAGGCGGGCCCGCACTTCAGACTGTAGATGTGTGGAAGCCGTATCAGGGCTGGAGCCGAAACGCACGAGCTCCCACACCGCCCCCCCCGTCACGATGACGATGGCGGCTGCAAGAGCCAGGGCGAGAAGGCGAACAGACGAGGAGAGCACCGGTAACCGGGGCAGCTGAGCCGTCCGGCCGCAGGATATCAGAGAAGCGCTGGGCTATACTCGTCGGTGTCCCTCACCATTGTCCGTGGCAGCCTCGGCGGTTTGCCGTTACGGGCCGCGCTCAGGCGAGGCGCGTTGGTCGCCGCTGCAAACTGGCCTGTCGTCCTCGCGCAGTTCGTCTCGGTGTCCGTCTGCCGGCTGGCGTTGGCCGTTCCGGTGATTAGCGGCGCGTTCATGGTGGCGGTGCTCGCTGAAGCCGACGTTCGCACGATGTTTGCGGACGGCATCACATCCGCCACGGGCCGGGTCATCACCTCGTTGCTGCATCGACCGATGGCGCTCTGGAGTTTCGTGGGGGCGCTGGGAGTGGTGGCGGCCGGCAGCGGCGTGGTGTCGTGGCTCACACAGGCCGGCGTGAGGGGCATCCTTAATCGCGGTGAACATCTCGCCGACGATTTGCAGGAACCACCGTTCCGATTCGAGGCCTTTAGCCGGGCCGGGGCATTCAGCTTGGAGGCGTTCATGTCGGCCGTGAATCACCTTGGACGGCGGTATGTGCTCGTGGGCGCATGGCTGTACGTCGCGTATGGAATGGTTGGTGCAGGCGCGATCGGCGGCCTCGTCCTTGCCGCACGGCTGGCTGGCCGTCCGGGGTGGTCGATGGTGCTGCCCGTGTCGGCCCTGGGGGTCACTGCGGTAGCGCTCGTGATGGTGGCGGCGTTGCAGCTCGCGCATGCGCTCCTGCAGATCATCATGGCGACCGACGACTGCCGCCTCAGTTCGGCGGTCAAGCACCTTCGGGTGTTTCTGCTGCACGACGCGCGGCAGGTGCTGGGCATCTTCAGTGTGGTGCTCGTGCTTATGTTGCTGGCTACTGCCGCCTCGGTGCTGGCTACTGCAGGACTCGCGCTGGTGGCATGGGTGCCGTTTGTCGGGCTGGCGGTTGTCCCGCTCCAGTTGGCCGCGTGGTTGGTGCGTGGTGTCGTATTTCACTATATGGATCTGTCGGCATGGGCGGCCTACCAGAGCCAGTACCGGCGTTATGCCGAGCCTGCGTCGGCGGGGAGCGGCCCCAACGGGAGCAGGAGGTTTCTCGTATGACGAACTTCGACGCGTTTTTATCGTGCGCAGGCGAGACGATGCAGGAATCGGCGATTCGCAGGATGGGTTCGATGCTCGCTGATTCTCGCGATTTGGTGTCGTTTGCTCCCGGATATCCGGCCGAGGCGGCGTTTGTATGGGACGACTTGCGCGCGATCGCCGATGACGTATTGTCGAGTCGGCGGGAGTCGGTCCTGCAATACGGCGCGACGCGGGGCTATCGGCCGCTGCTCGAGTCCATCACACGCATCATGGCTGAGCGGGGGATCAGCGCGCCGCTCGAGCAGTTGGTCGTCACCAACGGTTCCCAGCAGGGCCTAGACCTCACCGCGCGAGTGCTACTCGATCGCGGCGACGTCGTGTTGGTTGAACTGCCCACCTATTCCGGTGCGATTTCTGCGTTCCGTGGCGTGGGCGCCGAGCTGGTCGGCGTGCGGCAGGATGCCGACGGCTGTGACCTCAACGAGCTCGACACCGCCCTGGTGCGGTTGCGGGCTGAGGGCCGCCGCGTGAAGTTCTTCTACACCGTCCCGAATTTCCAGAACCCGACCGGGTTACTGGTGGGCCTCGACAAGCGGCAACGCCTGCTCGAGTGGGCTGAACGCCGCGATGTGCTGGTGGTCGAGGACGATCCCTATCGGGACGTGTATTTCACCGATGTGACCAAGGAGGCTGACACGCGAGCGTTGGCCGCCGATGACACCAGTGGCCGCGTGATCTACATGAGCAGCTTTTCCAAAACTCTGGTGCCGGGCCTGCGTGTCGGCTGGCTCAGCGCGGCTCCCGAATTGGTCGGCCGGTTTGAACTGGCCAAGCAGGCCACCGACTTGTGCAGTGGCGCGCTGGGGCAGCAGATCGTCAACGAAGCGTGCCGGCGCGGCGTGCTGGCCCGGCAGTTGCCGCGGCTGCGCGCCCTCTATCAGGAGAAACGCGACGTCATGGTGGATGCGCTGTCCCGCGCGTGCGGCGACGCCCTGACGTGGGACATACCGAGGGGCGGCTTCTTTCTCTGGGCGCGCCTCCGTGGCCCGATCGACGGCGACGCACTCCTGCCGCGGGCGCTCGCGCGCGGCGTCATCTACGTGGCGGGTAGCGCGTTTTTTGTGTCGGGGGCCGAGCGGCAGTTCATCCGGCTGTCCTTCTCGTCTCCACCGGCCGATCAGATCCATGAAGGGGTGCGGCGGCTCGCCGGCGCCCTCAGCGACGCACGGAAGGCGGCGTCAGCCCCAGCGGCGGCCCCGGCGGCGCGGTAGCCGCAATCGTGGCCGGTAGGCCGGTGGCCTGATAGGCCGTCACCGTCAGCTCCGATGCTGCAGAGTTAGTCATCGCCATTCGCAGGCGACTGCCGGTGCCCGACGAGGTCAGACCGCCGAGCACGCTGGCGTCTTCAGCGGCCCCGGGCAGTCGTCCGGCCCGGTCGCCTGCGTTTGTGAAGATCCGGATCTCCCCGTTCGACTGCGGCACAAATACCCGACCGGCATCAACCAGCAACCCGTCCACAACTCGCGCCGCCACGGTGTGGCGCCATCGCTGGTGCCCGTTGAAGGCGTGCGCGCGCACGGAGTTGTCGATGGTCGTCGCATAGATGTGGCGATTGTCGACGGCCAGGCGCCCCACGACGGGCATCCCAAACGGGTAGTCCCACTCCTCGCGGCCATCGCGCTGCCGCAGGCAGATCAGGCGCCCGTCCTGGCCGACGATAAACACCCGGCCGACCGCGGCCAGCACCTGAACAGGCCGCGTGCCGATCCTCGTTGCCCAACGCGAACCGCCGTCCGTGACGCGCCAGCCGGTAACTCGTCCGTCCGCCAGCCCCGCCACTAGGAGGTCGCCGTCAATGGACACCGGTGTCGAGAGCGGCGCGCCGAGTTCAGCGTTCCAGACAACGCGGCCGAGCGATGCGTTTACTCCACTCAATATGCCTGCCTCGGCGGCGACGATCAGCCAGCCCGACCGTGCGGTCGGGGCGTTCGACAGTGGCCCAGTGGGCAGGCGCCATTCCAGGACGCCGGTCAGCTCCGACAGCGCGTGCACCTGCTCCTCGGCCGCAATAAATACCCGGCCCTCGTCGATCACCGGTGCAACGGTCGCATCGAGGTCGCTGATCCAGGTCGGCGCACCGTCTTTCCACGCATGTGCTGCAATCCGGGTCGGTTCCACGACAAGCAGGCGAGTCTCCCCGACGACGAGGGAAAACTGATCGCCAAAGGGGAAAGGACGCGTCCACGCGGTGTCGATGGGCCACACCGGGTCTTGAGCCGCTGCCACCACCAGCGCCGCCGAGAAGAGGGGCGCAGCGAGCCGGAAGGCCGCGCGGGTGATGCTCACCCGCTTATACTAGCGGCATTCCTTCTGCTTGGCCCATACCAGTGACCCACCAGACCATCCTCGTTCTTGACTTCGGTTCCCAGTACACGCAACTCATTGCCCGGCGGCTCCGAGAGTTCTCGGTGTACTCGGAGATCGTGCCGTTTCACACGTCCATCGCCGAGCTCGCTCGCCATCGACCGGCTGGCATCATTTTGTCGGGCGGCCCCCGTAGCGTGTCTGAAACCGGGGCACCGCGCCCCGACCCAGGGATGTGGGCGATGGGCGTGCCGGTCCTTGGCATCTGTTACGGCATGCAGGTGATGACCGACACATTCGGTGGGACCGTGGAGCCCGCACCACAACGCGAGTTTGGTCTCGCCGTGGTGGAAGCGTCCGGCGCGGCGAGCCCACTGTTCACGGGAGTATCGGCTTCGCTGCGCGTGTGGGCGAGCCACGGAGACTGCGTGGCTGCCGCTCCGGACGGATTCGACGTGCTGGCGACCTCGGTGAATGCCCCGGTGGCCGCGATGCAGGACGAGTCACGCCGGCTGTATGCGTTGCTGTTTCATCCGGAGGTGGTGCACACGGAGCAGGGCGCGACGATCCTCCACAATTTTGCATTCGACGTCTGCGGGTGCCGTGGCGACTGGACGATGGCCGGGTTCGTGGAAGAGAGCGTGGCGCGCATTCAGGCCACGGTGGGCGACGGCCGCGTGGTGTGCGGTTTGTCTGGTGGCGTCGACTCGACGGTGGCCGCACTCCTCATACACAAGGCAATTGGCGATCGACTGACCTGCATCTTTGTGGACAACGGCCTGTTGCGGCTCAATGAAGCGGTGCAGGTGCGCACGCGGTTCGAGCGGCTCGGTTTGCAGCTCGACTTTGTCGACGCGACAGAGTTGTTCCTAACGCGGCTGGCGGGTGTCAGCGATCCCGAGAAGAAGCGGAAGATCATCGGCGCCGCATTCATCGATGTGTTCGAAGAGCGAGCGAACCTGCTCGGAGGTTTTAGATTCCTTGCGCAGGGCACGTTGTATCCTGACGTGATCGAAAGCGTGTCGGTGCTCGGCCCGTCAGCCGTGATCAAGAGCCATCACAACGTGGGCGGCCTGCCCAAACGCCTCAACTTCACACTTGTCGAACCGTTGCGCGAGTTGTTCAAGGACGAAGTCCGCGCGGTAGGTACGACGCTCGGCCTCGACGACGAGTTTGTGTGGCGGCAGCCGTTTCCAGGCCCGGGCCTGGCAGTGCGCCTCCTGGGGCCGATTAGTCCCGATAAGCTTCGGTTGTTGCAGTTGGCCGACGCAATCGTCGCGGACGAAATCCGTCGCGCAGGCTGGTATCGGCGCGTCTGGCAGTCGTTCGCCGTCTTGCTGCCGGTGCAGAGCGTCGGCGTGATGGGTGATGAGCGCACCTACGAATACACCATCGCGGTGCGAGCGGTCGAAAGCCGAGACGGCATGACCGCGGACTGGGCACGCTTGCCGCATGAGCTGCTCGGCGCCATCTCGTCGCGTATCGTGAATGAAGTACGCGGCATCAACCGTGTCGTGTACGACATCAGTTCGAAGCCGCCGGCCACGATCGAGTGGGAATAGGGATGGCCGAGTTCGTCCATCTGCACCTGCATACGGAGTTCTCGCTGCTCGATGGCGTCTGCCGCATCGGCGAGATGCTGGACCGTGCGGTTGAACTGAAGATGCCCGCCGTAGCGGTGACCGAGCACGGCAACATGTTCTCGGCGGTCTCGTTCTTCGACGAAGCGAACAGGCGCGGCATTAAGCCGATTCTCGGTTGCGAGGTGTACATCGCTCCGGGCGACCGCCGTGATCGCTCAGGCACGCCAGGCGAGACAGCCAATCACCTGGTGCTGCTCTCTGAGACGACCGAAGGGTTCCACAACCTGATGAAGCTTGTGTCCTCGGGCTACACCGAGGGCTTCTACTACAAGCCCAGAATCGACAAGGACCTGCTCGCCCAGCACGCAAAAGGGCTGATCGGACTCAGCAGCTGCCTCAAGGGTGAAGTGGCGACCGGCCTCCGCACTGACCAGGCGCGCAAGGCGATGGACGCTGCGGCGCGCTATCGCGACATCCTGGGACCGGAGAATTTCTTTCTGGAGATGCAGTATCAGGGTATCGAAGACCAGCGCATCGTCAACACGGGCCTTCTGCCTATTGCACGCGACCTTGGACTGCCGCTTGTGGCGACCAATGACGTGCACTATCTAAAACACACTGACCAGCACCCACACGACATCCTGCTGTGTATTGGCACCGGGAAAAACGTCAGCGACGAGAAGCGCCTGAAGTATCACGGGGATCAGTTCTTCCTGAAGACGGCTGAAGAGATGAGTGCAGTGTTTGGTGACCATCCAGACGCCTTGGCAAACACGCTGCGAATCGCCGACCGGTGCTCGGTTGACATTGCGAAGAACGTCAACCATCTGCCCGACTTCGACGTGCCTCCAGGATTCACGGCCGGCTCGTACTTCGAGCACGTCGCGCGTGAGGGTTTCCGGGAACGGATGGTGCGGTGGCGTGAGATGGAGGGGCGGGGTGAACTGCGCCGCACGTTTGTTGAGTACGAGGCCCGGTTGCAGTACGAACTCGACATGATCCGGCAGATGAAATACGACGGGTACTTCCTGATCGTCTGGGACTTCATCCGCCACGCGCGTGAACGTGGCATTCCCGTCGGACCGGGCCGCGGGTCTGCCGCGGGCAGTCTGGTGGCGTATTGCATGCGGATCACGGATGTCGATCCGCTGCACTTTGACCTGTACTTCGAACGATTCCTGAATCCCGAGCGCGTGACGTTGCCGGATATCGATATCGACTTCTGCGAACGGCGGCGCGCCGAAGTGATTCAGTACGTCACCCAGAAGTACGGCCGCGAAAACGTGGCGCAGATCATCACGTTCGGCACTATGAAGGCCCGCGCGGTGATCCGCGACGTCGGGCGCGTCATGGAGTTCCCGATTTCGGAAGTCGATCGCGTGGCCAAACTGATACCAGGCACTCTCGACATGAGCCTCGACAAGGCGATCGAGGAGGTGCCCGCGCTGGCCGATCTCGAGCGCAAGGACGAGCGCGTGCGGGAATTGCTGAAGGTGGCGCGCCGCCTCGAAGGGATGACGCGGCACGCGTCGGTGCACGCGGCGGGTGTCGTCATTGCGCCCAGGCAGGTGGTGGAGTTTGCCCCACTCTATCGGAGCCAGAAAGGCGAAATCACCACCCAGTGGGCCATGAAGGACATCGAGCGCGTGGGCCTGCTCAAGATGGACTTCCTCGGCCTGAGCACCTTGACGCTTCTCGACGATGCCGTCAAACACATCAAGGAGGCTACGGGCGACGTGGTGGATCTCGAGCATCTGGCGGTTGACGACGCGAAGACGTATCAGCTGTTTGCCAACGGACAAACCTACGGTGTCTTCCAGTTTGAAAGCTCGGGCATGCGCGAGACGCTGCGGAAGGCGAAGCCGGCATGCCTGGAAGACCTGATTGCGCTCAACGCGCTGTATCGGCCAGGCCCGTTGCGCGGCGGGGTTGTTGACGACTACATCAACCGGAAACACGGGCGCGTCGAGATCAAGTACGAACTGGCCCAGATGGAGCCAGTCCTCAAAGAGACCTACGGCGTCATCGCGTACCAGGAGCAGGTGATGCGGCTGGCCAGCGATCTGGCTGGCTTCACCCTGGGGCAGGCGGACGAACTGCGCCGCGCCATGGGCAAAAAAGACGAAAAGAAGATGGAGGCCACCCGACTTCGCTTTATGTCCGGGTGCGCCGAGCGTGGCATTTCTGAGAAGAAGGCCACGAAGATCTTCCAGTTCATCGAATTTTTTGCTGGCTACGGGTTCAACAAGTCGCACTCGACCGCCTACGCCTTATTGGCGTATCAGACCGGGTATCTCAAGGCGAACTACCCGCAGCACTTCATGGCGGCGCTGCTGACCATCGAGTCGCAGACCGCAGAGAAAGTGGCGTTGTACCTCGCTGAGTGCCGCGAGTTGGGTGTCGCAGTGCGGCCGCCCGATATCAACGCTAGCGAGCTCCACTTCACCGTGCAGAAGGCGGACGGTCAGCCCGATGGCGTCAGGTTTGGACTCGGAGCGGTCAAAGGCGCCGGCGAAGGGGCGATCGTGTCGCTGATAGCCGCGCGGGAAGCTCTGGGCGGAACGATTACATCGTTGTTCTCGCTGGCCGAGCATCTGGACCTGCGCCTGGTGAACAAGAAGGTGATCGAGAGCCTGATCAAGGCCGGCGCGTGCGACAACCTGGCCCCGGGCGGGCGCGAGCAGTACCTTCAGTGGCGGCCGCGCCTGCTGGCCGGCATTGACCGCATCCTGGACCACGGTAACCGCCACCAGAAAGATCGCGATCAGGGCCAGTCACAGTTGTTCGGGAATGACGAGGAGAGTGCCGTCTCGCAGAACGATGCGGCGGTGTTGCCCGAGGCCTCGCCCTGGACCGAGACGCAGGCCCTGACCTTCGAAAAGGAAGCCCTGGGCCTCTACATCAGTGGGCACCCGCTCCAGCGGTACGCAGAGGTCATTGCGGCTGTGGGCGCTCGAACTGTGTCGGCCTTGTTCCAGTCCGAGCCGGATTGCCAGGTGGCCGGCGTCGTCACCGGCGTCCGCCGACTCAAAACGAAGCGGGGTGACCCCATGGCGGCCTTTAATCTCGAAGACGAGGGCGGCAAGTTCGAGGTGGTGGTCTTCCCCGAGGCCTATGCGAAATTCGGCCGTCTGGTGGCTGATGATGCCATGCTGATTGTGCGGGGCAAGTTCGAGCGCGACGACGAGACGGGCAAGATGGTGGCCGCGGAGTTGAGCACCCTCGAGGCCGCCCGGGAACTGGTGGTGCGCGAGGTCCAGATCACGGTGGCCGGATGCGGCGGTTCGCGGGATGTGCTGCGATCGCTGGCTCAGGTGTTTGAACGACACCCGGGCGACCGGCGCGTGTCGTTTGTGGTCGAAGTATTCGGGAGCGGCGGCGGCCTTCGTGTGCGTGCCGGTACATCGCACCGCATTCGCCCCAGCGAAGGATTTGTGCGCGACGTCGAGTTGGTGTGCGGCGCCGGCGCGGTGAGCCTGAAGTGAGGAGTCAATGACGGTAGACGCCCTGGACTTTGAAGAGCCTGTGGCCATCCTGCAGAAGGAGATTCAGGCCATGCGCCTGATGCCTCCGACTGCCGAGCGGTTGGCCTCCATTGCGCGGTTGGACGCGCGGGTGCGGGAGCTTCGCGCCGAGATCTTTTCGCACCTCACGCCATGGCAGCGCGTGCTCGTCGCCCGGCACGCAGACCGGCCCGTCATGCTGGACTACGTCGGCCGCCTGTTTACCGGTTTTACCGAACTGCATGGCGATCGCCGCTTTGGAGACGACAAGGCCATCGTGACCGGCATGGCCCACTTCCACGGCCAACCCGTCTTCATCGTGGGCCACCAGAAGGGCAGTGACACGAAACAGAAGATCTACAGGAACTTTGGGTACGCGAAGCCGGAAGGGTACAGGAAGGCCATGCGTGTCATGAGGCTAGCAGAAAAGTTCAAGCAGCCGGTCATCGTATTTGTTGATACGCCGGCGGCATTTCCAGGCGTGGAATCCGAAGAGCGGGGAGTCGCTGAGGCGATTGCCCTCAACTTGCGCGAGATGGCACTGCTCGATACCGCGATCATTGTTGTGGTGTCTGGCGAGGGCGGGTCGGGAGGCGCGCTGGGGATTGCCATTGGCGACCGCATCCTGATGCAGGAATTCGCGGTCTACAGCGTCATTCCGCCGGAAGGGTGTGCGGCGATCCTGTGGCGCGATTCCGCGCGGAAAGTGGAGGCAGCCGAAGCCCTCAAGATCACCGCGCCCGACTTGCTGGCGATGCAGGTGATCGACGAGATCGTTCCAGAGCCACTTGGAGGCGCGCATCAGGATCATGCCGCAGCCACCGCGCTTCTCGATGAGGCCATTGCCCGGCATCTGGCTGAGGTGTCAGCGATGAGCGGGGCAGACCGGCTGGAGGCCCGCTACGAGAAGTTCCGCTCGATCGGACGGCTCGATCACGCGTTTACCGACGAGAGCGCCGACGCGGCGGCCACGCCCGCCGAGTGATGGCCCGGAGGATCTGGGACGAGGTGTCGTCAGACGCCGACGGCGCCTCACGATTGGCCACGGCCCTCGGCCTGCCTTCGGTACTCGCCCGCTTGCTGCATCAGCGCGGCCTGAGGGATCCGGACGCGGCACAGCGATTTCTAGACCCGAGTCTGGCGCATCTCCATGACCCGTTTCTGCTGACCGACATGGGGCCGGCGGTCGCCAGGCTGCACCAGGCGATCGAGCGCCGCGAACGCGTGATGATTCATGGCGACTACGACGCGGACGGCATTACATCCACCGCAATGCTTCAGCGCGCGCTCGAAATACTCGGCGCAGACGTGGGTCACTTCGTGCCCGACCGCATGACGGACGGGTATGGATTGCAGCCGAAAACGATCGAACACCTGGCCTCACTGGGGGCCAGGCTGATTGTGTCGGTCGATTGCGGCATTCGCGCGAGCGAGGCTGCACGGCGTGCGCTCGAGTTGGGCGTCGATCTGATCATCACGGATCACCATGAGCCTGAGGTAGAACTGCCGCGAGCGGTCGCTGTCATCAATCCGAAGCGACCCGACTGCGCTTATCCCGAAAAAATGTTGGCGGGAGCCGGCGTGGCGCTGAAGTTGGTCCAGGCCTTGCTGAAGGACCACGCGGCCGGCGCCGGCGCGTTGTCGTCCTTCATCAAGATGGCGGCCATCGGCACGATGGCAGACGTGGTGCCGCTCGTAGGCGAGAACCGGGTGATCGCCAAGTTCGGGCTCGACGCGCTCTCGCGTGGGCCGCATGGCACGGGACTGGAGGCGTTGTTGGAGGAGAGCGGATTGTCGGGTAAGCGACTCGACAGTTTTCACGTGGGCTTCGTTCTCGCTCCCCGCTTGAACGCCGCGGGGCGAATGGGCCACGCCGGCCGCGCCGTCGACTTGCTCTTGTCCCGGGGGCGCGACGCAGAGTCGAGAGCGGCCGCGCGCGCGCTCGCGAAGGAACTGACCGACGAGAACACCCGCCGGCAGGAGAGCGAGGCCGGCATGCTCCTGGAAGCGAGGCGCATGGTGGAGAAGGATCCGGAGATCGGAGGTCACAACATGCTCGTGGTCGCGTCTGAGGGGTGGCATCGGGGCGTGGTTGGGATTGTGGCGTCTAAGCTGGTGGAGTCGTTCTGGAAGCCGGCGATCGTACTGGCGATTGAGGACGGTGTCGCCCATGGCTCCTGTCGCAGCATTCCCGCCTTCGACATGCTCGCGGCGCTCGAGGCCAACCCGGACGTATTCATGAAATTCGGCGGTCACAAGCAGGCCGCGGGAGTGACCGTTGAAGTGGGGCGCCTGCCAGAGATGCGGCGCCGGCTCACGGAATACGCCAACCGCAAGCTCGAACCGGGTGATCTCATTCCGCGTCTGCGAATTGATGCGCCTCTGAGCCTGAGTGAGATCACTGGGGACGTAGTCCAGGCCCTCTCGCGCCTTGAGCCGTTTGGCTCGGCCAACCCCAAGCCGATCTTTAGGGCGTCGCCCGTGGAACTGGCGCAACCGCCGCGCGTCATGAAGGAGCGGCACCTCTCGCTGATATTCCGGCAGGGCGGCCGCGCATTTCGGGGCGTGGCGTGGCGGGCGGCCGAGCGGGAAGCCTACCTGTCGGCGAATCGATTTGGGCTGGACCTGGCGTACTCTCTCGATCAGAATGACTTTCGAGGGGAGCGGGTCACGGAGTTGACGGTGGCTGATGTACGGGCGCCAGACGGGGAGACAGCGGCGTGAGGTGGCAAAAAGTCGCGCGGGTCGTGGTCGCCCTCATAGGCGTGGGCTGCGCGGTAACGGTGTACGTCGTGCTCCGTAATAAACCCGTCCCGACAGAACCGGCGACAACGCCGCCAACGATGCTTGATGCGACGATCATCGCGACATCGTCGAAGGGATCACGCAAATCGGTTGATCCGACGGGGAGAGTGATCTGGGACATCGCCTGGGAACGCCTGCGTGTGCTGGCCGACGGCCGCAATGTGTTTGAGGAAGTCACAATGTCCTTTGATCGTAACGGCATCCCATACGCCGTTGTGGCCGGTATCGCGGAAACCGCGGGGCTCTCCGGACCTGAGGGCGAATTGCCCGCAACGGTTGTGTTCCGTCGCAAAGTCCGTATGACCGGCGAAGACGGGTTCGAGGTCTTGGGAGACGAAGCGACGTATCTCAGGGATGAAGAGCGAACCCATTTTCCTGGTCCGGTGTCGTTCAAACGTGACCGCATGTCCGGTGAAGGCGTGGGCGGCGACCTTTATATGGACCGATCGGTGTTCTGGATGTATGACGAGGCGCGCCTGACCATTGCTCCGGAGGGCAGCGGGCCGTCGGTGGTGGTCACCGCAAAACGGATTGGCCTGGCGGAGGCGGACTGGTATATCCGGGCCGAAGAAGGCTCGCAACTCACCCGCGACAATCAGCAATTCAACGCGGATGGGATGGTGGTGCGGTTTGATGAGAACACGCAGAGAGTGAATCGCATCGAACTGGAAGGCAAGTCTGTGGTCAGGCAGACGGGCAGGGGAGACCGGCCCGACATGCGTGGTGATCGAATTTTCATGGACTTTGCGCCAGAGACAAGTCTGCTGACCCACGCGCAAGTTGGTGGCAGCGCGGTGCTGACGATGCGGGAGAACAACACCACGACACGGGTGAGCGGTAGTGATATCGAGTTCTATGTCGGAACTGACGGAGAGGCGCTGACCAGGCTCTCGACAACAGCGCCAACAGAGGTCGTGCTGCCGCGTGATGGCGACACGCCCGCCCGCACGATTCAATCGGCGGAACTGCTGGCCCAGGGGCCGGATCCCAAGGGACTCGACCGCGCCGTATTTTCCGGAGGAGTGCAGTATCGGGAAACGCTGCCTGCATCGCGCGGACAGGCCGCAGCCATCCGCGTCGCGACCTCCAATTCGCTGGTACTTGGCCTCGCAGGCGCGTTGAACCAGATCACCGTTGCGGACTTTCGCCAGAATTTCTGCTTCGTGGGCCCGATGGCGTCAACGCCATCAGCCGCCGTCGTCCAATGCTCAGCCGCGAAGATGCCAGCATTTGTCGGCAACCGTGAGACATCCGTAGTGGCGGCGGGCGATCAGGGGTTGTATGACGCGAAGGCCGAGACTCTGCAACTGCGGCCTGGTGTGCAGAATTCATTGTCCAAAGTGGTGAACCAGCAGGTCGATGTGACGGCGACCGAGATCGATCTGGATATCAGACGAGACGCATTCAAGTCGCGTGGACAAGTGGAGTCCACGATCAAGCCGAAGGCAGGGACCACGGCCAAAACTCTTAAAGCGTCGGGCCTGTTCGATGGGGGCAGGCCGATCTCAGGGCGCGCGAGCGAATTGGCCTACTCCGAAGTCACGGGTATCGCCGTGTACACCGGAGACGTAGTGCTGCTGCAGAGGGGTGACGGGAACACGGAAGCCAGCGTCATCCGAGCGGACCAGGTGCGGCTCGATGAACAGAAACAGGACATCGAAGCCAATGGCCGGGTGCGGTCGCAATTACTGCTTGAGCAGACCGCTGGACCACGTCAGTCCAGGACCCCTGGACGCACGGAATTCACGGGCGATCGAATGACGTTTATTGACGCCACCCGCCGCGTGGTGTTCTCGGGCGATGCCAGTATGGACACGGTCGAAGCGGGCGAGGCGCAACGGCTCACGGCAGAGCGAATCACGCTCGACATGATGGCCGAGCGTCGCGCACTTAGGAACCTGGAAGCCGTGGCCGCGGACAAGGGTGAAGTGCGCGCGACCCTGCCCGAGGGCCGAGTCACGATCGGCACGCGATTGACATACGATGCGGAGACTGATCGGTATGTCGTGACCGGAGCTCAGGCACTTTTCGTGTCACGCTCCACCACGCAGGGGCCCGGCATCTGCGAGGTGGGGACCGGGACGGAACTATCCTTCCTACGGACGGAAGGATGGTCGAACGTGAAGAACAGGGGAGGCTCAGTGGGCACGGTACGGGAGCGAAAATGCGCTGAGGTCTTCAAGTAGTGGCGACCCTACGAAGTGAGGGCCTGACCAAGGCCTACGGCGGACGCACGGTCGTCAAGGGTGTAGATATCTCCGTTTCCTCCGGCGAGATTGTTGGCTTGCTGGGTCCCAACGGTGCGGGCAAGACGACCACGTTCGGAATGGTGGTCGGGTTGACCGCGCCCGATAGCGGGCGTGTGCTCCTTGATGATGCCGACGTGACGGGCGATGCGATGTACGTCCGGTCGCGCAAGGGCATCGGTTATCTCCCGCAAGAAGCCTCGATCTTCCGCGGACTGACGGTAGAGCAAAACATTCTGGCGATCCTCGAAACACTGCCGTTGTCGGCAGCCGACCGGCGCACGCGCCTCAAGACGCTGCTGGGAGAACTCGGGCTCACAGCCCTGGCCAGGTCCAAGGCGTATACCTTGTCCGGGGGCGAGCGCCGCAGGACTGAAATTACCCGCGCGCTGGTGAATTCGCCGAAGTTCATCCTGCTCGATGAACCGTTTGCGGGCATCGATCCGATCGCGGTCAGCGATATCCAGCAGATCGTAGTGCACCTGAAGACCCGAGGTATCGGCGTGCTGGTCACTGACCACAATGTGCGCGAGACCCTGAAGATTACCGATCGCGCCTACATCGTTCACGATGGCGCGATCTTCCGCAGTGGAACGCCGCAGGCGCTGGCCGACGATGACGATGTGAAGCGAATTTACCTCGGGACTGATTTCCGGCTGGACTAAGATGAAATCCGTAGCAGTATTTCGTGTCTGATGGCCCTTTCACAGAAACTGTCTGCGCGGCTGTCTCACAAACTGATTCTGACGCCATCGCTCCAGCAGGCGATCAAGCTGCTGCCGATGACGACCATCGAGCTGGCGGAGTTGCTGAACCAGGAGATAATCGAGAACCCGCTGCTTGAGGAATCCGCCGAGGACATTCCCGCTCCAGAAGTTGCCGCCGAAGCAGAGCCTGTTCCCGACAAGACCGATGAAAAGGGCGACACCTGGGACGATGCCGACTACGAGTACTTCTTCGGTGACTATCTCAACGACGACTATCGGCCCAAGCAGACGTACGAAGTACGCGAACTGCCGCCGATTGAAAATATGCTGGCCAATCGAGGCTCGCTGGCGGATCATCTGAAGTGGCAGCTGAGCCTGCAGACCGCCGACCCGCTAACCCGCGAAATCGGCGAGGCCATCATCGGCAACATCGATGACGATGGCATGTTGGTGGCGTCGATCGGGGAGATCGCCAGTTTCGGCCCCTGGCCGGTGGCCGTTGTGGAAAAGGCGCTGGAGCACATCCAGTCGTTCGATCCAATTGGCGTCGGCGCACGGGATCTGCAGGAGTGTCTGCTGCTCCAGCTGCGCGGCGCGGGCCTGGCGGGCACACCGGTGGAGGCGCTCGTACAAGATCATCTGCCGCTGCTTCAGAATCACCGCGTGCCGGAACTCGCCAAGGCGCTGGGCTTGCCCCCCGAAGAAATCAAGGCGTGCCTCGAAGTGGTGCGCCACCTCGATCCGAAACCCGGGGCCCGCTACACGCCCGCAGATTCTCAGTACGTCGTCCCGGATATCTACATCATTAAGACCGAAGACGGCTATCGCGCGGTGCTCAATGAAGAGGGGCTACCCCAATTGCGCATCAGTCCCGTCTACCGGAGGCTGCTCGACAAGGGTAGCGAAACATCCGACGAAACGCGGGCGTACGTGAAAGACAAGTTCCGATCCGCGCTGTGGCTATTGAAGTCGGTGGACCAGCGCCAGAAGACGATCGTGAAGGTGGCGACTAGCATCATCACCTTCCAGGGTGAGTTCCTCGACAAAGGCATCGAGTATTTGCGACCGCTGGTGCTGCGGGATGTGGCGGACGATATCGGGATGCACGAATCCACGGTCTCACGCGTGGTAAACAACAAGTACATGCACACGCCGCAGGGTGTGTACGAGATGAAGTACTTCTTCCACAGCGGTATTAGCAGTTCGTACGGTGAAAACGTGTCGTCGGTGACGATCAAGCAGCGAATCAAGAAGATTATTGAAGGGGAGGATCCGAAGCGGCCAATGAGCGACTCGAAGATCATGAATGTGCTGCACGGAGAGGGCCTGGTGCTGGCGCGCCGCACGATCGCGAAGTATCGCGAGGAGTTGCGGATTCCTACCTCGAACCAGCGCAAGGTGTTCTTCTGATGTCAGTGCCGGTGGCGTCCCTGCTTGGGGCCCGCGGAGCTGACGCTGGCCTCGATTTCGATCTTCTCGCCGGTGCTGCGGGACTTGAACGTGTAATCACCCTGCCGTATGCGCAAAAAACCGGTCTGGCCCTTGCGGGATTTGACGAATATCTGCGTCCGGGCCGGGTGCTGGTGTTTGGCGAGAGCGAGGTGCGCTATCTCGAGCGCATGGGGGCTGACGATCGGCCGCGGGCGCTGCTACAACTCTTCGCGCGTGATTTCCCGTGTGTGGTCCTGACGTTGGGGCTTGAGCCGCCGGCCGACTTGCTGGTGGAAGCCGAGCGCGCCGGCGTGCCCGTCCTGCGCACCCGGGCGACTACGCCAACCGCCATCGCACGGCTCACCTTGCTGCTTGAAGACCGGATGGCGGCACGCGAAGTGCTGCACGGCGTCCTGCTCGACATCTTGGGCCTGGGCGTGCTGATCACGGGCGAAAGTGGCATCGGCAAGAGCGAGTGCGCCCTGGACCTGGTCTGCCGCGGCCACAGGCTGGTGGCCGACGACACCGTGGAAGTCAAAGTGCGCGGCGAGTCCGTGCTGATTGGCAGCTGCCCGGAAATGACCCGGCACTATGTCGAGATTCGCGGACTGGGTCTGGTCAACGTCACCGATCTGTTTGGCGTGGCCGCCACGCGATCGTCAAAACGGATCGAACTCGTGGTGCAGTTGGAACGCTGGGAAATGGGGCGCGAGTACGACCGTCTGGGCCTGACCGTTGAGGCCAGTGAACTGCTGGGCGTGGCCGTGCCGCTCATCCGCATGCCGGTGGCTCCGGGGAGGAACGTGGCTATGCTAGTGGAGGTCGCCGCCAGAAACACGCTGCTGCGATCGCACGGACGCCATGCGGCACGATTGCTGGCCGGACGTCTAGAGGACCGACTGGCGCGCGCTGCGGAACGGCAGGACGACGCAGGCTTGGAGGAGGATTGATGGGGAAGGCCCGAAGCCCGAATCCGCAGCTCGTGGTGGTGACAGGCCAGTCGGGGGCCGGGAAGTCCCAGGCCATCCACGCGCTGGAAGACCAGGGATTCTTTTGCATCGACAATCTGCCGATGGCACTGATTGACACGTTTGTCGATCTGATCGTCAGGGATGACGACACGCGTCGTCGCGTGGCCGTGGTCGTGGATGTGCGCGAGGGCGCTAGGCTCTGGCAGCTTCCGGCCGTGTACCGGACACTGAAGCAACGCGCCGATGTAGACACCACGCTGGTGTTTTTGGAAGCCAAGTGCGATGTGCTGGTCAGGCGGTTTAGTGAAACCCGGCGGCCGCATCCTCTTGGTCGTGGGCGTTCGGCTGCCGAGGGCGTCGCCGAAGAGTTACGCCGTCTGGCACCGATCAGGAAGCTAGCCGACTTCGTCCTCGATACGACGCGTTTGACCGTACACGACCTGCGGAGGCAGATATTCGCTTTCGGTGGCGGCACACCGGCCACGACACCTCTGACCGTGACTCTGCAGAGTTTTGCATTCAAGCGGGGTGTGCCTTCTGACGCGGACCTCATGTTTGATGTGCGCTTCCTGAAGAACCCGCATTTCGTTCCAGCCCTTCAGCCGCTCTCAGGCCTTGACCGAAAAGTTGCGCGCTATGTACTCGGGCTGCCTGAGACCGCGAAGTTCCTTACGCTGACGACCGCCCTGTTGCGGTTTCTGCTGCCGCAGTACGTGGCGGAGGGAAAGGCCTATTTGACCGTGGCGATCGGCTGCACCGGTGGCCGGCACCGCAGCGTCGCCACCGCGGAGGCTCTTGCGCGCGCGCTTCGGCGGACACGACACGTGCAGGTGCGAGTCCGGCACCGGGAGTTGGCCGATGTCTAACATCGACGCCGTAAAACCCCAGGCCGGCCCGGTCGTGGGGGTTGTGATTGTGACGCACGGGCTGCTCGCGACAGAGTTACTCAACGCCGCCGAGACGATCGTGGGCGACCTGCCGGGTTTCACCGCCGTCTCGATCGGCTGGCACGATGATGTGCCCGTCGCGACCGCCGCCATGTCACGGGCGATCGCGCGTGTGGATACTGGCGCGGGAGTTTTGCTGCTCACGGACATGTTCGGCGGCACGCCGTCCAATCTGGCGATGACCTTCCTCGAAGCTGACAGTATCGAGGTGGTCACCGGGGTCAACCTGCCGATGCTCATCAAACTGGCACGCGCGGCGGCCACCGGGAACGTCCTGGCAGCCGCCCGGGCGATCGCCAACGATGGCCGGCAGGCGATTCGCGTGGCGTCCGACTTGTTACGCGGCACGGGCAGTTGATTAACGCTACGGAGGCGCGTACGGTAACCATCGTCAACGCGCTGGGGCTTCATGCGCGGGCGGCTGCCAGATTTGTCCATCACGCAGGACGATTCAAGAGCCAGATCAAGATCACGCGCGGGGTGCGCACCGTAGACGGCAAGAGCATCCTCGGGTTGTTGTTGCTGGCGGCCCCAAGAGGGGCCACACTTGAGTTGTCTGCGTCGGGTCCAGATGCGGTCGATGCGCTTGACTCACTGGCTGCGCTGGTCGCGCGGGGATTCGACGAACCATGACCCGCACGAATGTGCGCCTGAACGGACGGGGTGTGGCCGAGGGCACGGCAATCGGTCGCGCCGTGGTGGCCGTGAGCGATGCACGGCAGGTGCGCTACAGGCTGGCAGCCGGCCGGGTCGATCGCGAGCGACAACGCTTGCGCGCGGCCCGGGTGATGACACGAACCCAACTCGAAGACATCTCGACGCGCGTCTCGCGCACCGTGGGGCAGGCCCAGGCAGCAATTTTTGCGGCGCAGTTGCTGATGCTCGATGACCCGATGCTGGCCTCAAGGGTAGATGAATTAATTCGCACCGAGCGCATCAACGCCGACTGGGCGCTTGAGCGGGCCATCGGGGAACTGCACGAGGTCTTCGCCAGGGAGGGCGATGCCTGGCTGCGCGAGCGCATTGGCGACCTCGCTGATGTCGGTGGACGGCTGCAACGCAACCTTCGCCTCGGGCGCGATCCGCTGGTGTCACTGGTGCAGGAACTCGACGGCCCCTTGATTGTGGTAGCTGATGAGGTCTCGCCATCCATCGCCGCTCAGCTCGACTGGTCGAAAGTGCGCGGACTGGTGTGTGACGTCGGGAGTCCGACCAACCACACGGTTATTCTGGTGCGTTCGCTTGGCATCCCGACGGTCGTGGGACTTGGCAGTGCGACGCAGGTCATCCTGCCTGGACAGACCATCGCGATCGATGGCGCGACGGGCGAAGTGGTGGTGGAGCCCGACCAGCAGGCGCTTGAACGCTGGACGTTGCGGGCACAGTTGGCGACTGCGGCCCTGCGAAAACTCGATGAGTGGCGCGCTGTGCCGGCTGTCACCGCCGACGGACTGCGGATTCGACTCGACGCAAATCTCGAGATCGCGGAGGAAGTGGGCCGGGTGATCGACGTTGGTGCCGAGGGCATTGGACTGTATCGGTCCGAGTTTCTGCTCGACCGCGCGCCGGGCGCCGGCGGACTCCATGAAGATGCCCAGTTCGAAACCTATCGCAGGCTTCTTGAAGCCCTGGCCCCACGGCCGGTCACGATCCGCACGTTCGACGCGGGCGAAGAGCGGTGGGAGCGGTTGACACATGGCCTGGCACACCGCGAGCGTTTCGGCCTGCGTGGTGTTCGGGCAGCGCTCCAGCATGACGATCGATTTCGCGTGCAGATGCGCGCCCTACTGAGGGCCGCGCCGTTCGGGCAATTGCGCATCCTGCTGCCCTTTGTGACATCGGTGGTCGAGTTCCGCCAGGCCCGCGCCCTGATCGGGGACATCGGCCGCGGTCTACCCGGCGTGGCCGCCGTGCCGGTGGGGGCTATGATTGAAGTGCCAGCGGCGGCCCTGACGGCCGATCGCCTGGCGCGCGAGGCCGATTTTCTCAGCGTCGGCACAAACGATCTGATCCAGTACACTTTGGCTATCGACAGGACCGACGAGCGTCTGTCGGGCCACTACGAGCCGCGCGAGCCGGCGGTGTTGCGGCTTCTGCGAATGGTGGCGGTGGCGGGTCGGCGGGCGAGTCGTGATTTTTCTGTGTGCGGCGAAATGGCGGCCGACCCGTTGCTGGTGGCGCTTCTTGTCGGGTTGGGATACCGGGCGTTCAGTGTGACGCCGGCGGCGCTCCCCGTCGTGAAACGTAGTCTGCGGGCCGTGGACAGCCGTTTCGCGGAACGGTGTGCGCGGCAGGCGGTGGCCGCCGACGGTGCCGAGGGCGTGCACAGGTTATTGGCACCCATCGCGGAAGTGATGGGTCGATTGGTTGCGGGTGGGTAGAGGTACGGGAGTGAGGGAGACATTGGAGAACGTGATACGGGTCGAGAAGCCCTGGGGCTACGAACTGCACTGGGCGAAGACGGAACGCTACGTGGGCAAAGTCATCCACGTGAACAAAGGCCACGCGCTGAGCCTGCAGTACCACAAGGTCAAGGACGAGACCATCTTTCTATGGTCAGGAAAGATCAAGTTCGAGATCGAGGAAAACGGTCAACTCGTCGAGCGCGAAATGCTCCCAGGCGAATCCGTGCATATCACGCCGCCAACGGTTCACCGTATGACGGCGATCGAAGACTCGGACATCATGGAAGTCTCGACGCCCGAATTAGACGATGTCGTGCGACTCAAAGACATGTATGGGCGAAGGTCCTGAATCTATCGGGGAATCGCTGCCCCGATAGATTTTAGATTTTCGATTCAACTAAAACGGAATGTCATCGTCGTTCGGGGCGTCGACCGGGCCCATGTCATCGGATATGTCCGAGCCTCCGGATGTGGCGCCCGATGACGCGAAGCGGTCGCGCTGGGGCCGCGCGACGCGTTCGGCACCTCCGCCACCACCACCGGCGCCGCCGAGCAGGACGACGCGGTCGGCGCGGATTTCAGTCGTCTTGACCTGCTTGCCTTCCTTGTCGGTCCATTCGCGCGTCTGGATCTTTCCTTCGACGTAGATCTGTTTGCCTTTGGTGAGGTATGGCTGAATCGACTCGGCCGTCTTGCCCCAGATGACAATGCGATGCCACTGCGTATCTTCACGCTTCTGACCATCGCGGTCCGTGAAGTGATCGGTGGTGGCGATGCTCACCGTGGCGACGGCGGTACCGCCGGTTGTAAAACGCATCTCCGCGTCGCGACCGAGATTCCCCACCAGAATTGCTTTATTGACGCTGCCCATGACCAGTCCTTTGCTCTCTCGCGCGTAGACCCCGCGCGTGGGTGGTGCTGCTACTCATGGCACTGAAACCAGTGCCCTACTTGTTAATGCGCGCCAATGCCTGTGTGGCCAACATGTACGCGCTGCCATCGGGGAATGTCCGTCGCACCAGTTCCCAATTCGTTCTGGCACGCGCCGTCTGGCCCAGTTGTTCGTAGGCCAGGCCTTGCTTATAGATCGCCTGCGGTTCCCAGTCAGTCCCCTTGTGAATTGTAATCACTTGTTCATAGGCTGCAACGGCTTCTTTGAATCCACCCCTGCCGTAATACGACTCGGCGATGTGGAAACGGGCCCTGGCCGCGTCGGGCGAGGTCGGGAAAATCTTGATGTAGTACTCGAATCCCGTGATCGCCATTTCAAAGTCGCCACGGGCGTAGTCACCGAACGCGGAATCGAACGCGCGCTGCGGATTCTGCGGCTGAGCGGGGGCGACGGGCGGGGGTGCCGCCGCAGGAGGCGTGGCGCCAGTGCCGGCGGCTGCCGGGTCGGTGAC
This sequence comes from Acidobacteriota bacterium, assembly GCA_005799825.1. Classification (GTDB taxonomy): domain Bacteria; phylum Acidobacteriota; class Vicinamibacteria; order Vicinamibacterales; family SCN-69-37; genus SYFT01. The sequence goes on from SYFT01000063.1 coordinate 34,196, forward strand.
CGCCGACGTTGCGGTCAGCAGTGCAATAATCTGGGTCAACAGGGTTCGCTGGGCGGCCAATTCCTGACGCATGATCTCCATTTCGTGCGCCTCTTTAGAGAGACTCACGTTCGTGGCATCAAGTTTTTCGCGAAGAATGCGCGCGTTGTCTGTGAGCGCCCCAATCACCAGGCCCTGATCGGCAAACAGTTTGCGGGTGGCGCTAGCCTGCTCGTCGATTCGTGGACCCACTTTGGCCAAGGCCTCGGACAGCGACGCCACGGCTAGCCGCAGTTGCTGAGTCTGCTCCTGAAGCATGCGGACGTCGGAAAACAACTGCAGGTGCTCGCGATTCTGCGCCGCGGCGACCGCCGGCGCAAGAACGCCAGCCACGGCGATCGCAAACAGACCGGCGCGGGTCAGTGACCGAACATTCATGATGGCATCCCTTCGCGACTCGAACCCTACTTCGCGGTGACGACGAAGTGTCCTCGCCTATTTTTAGCATAGGCGGCCTCGTCGTGGCCGGGATCAAAGGGAAACTCCTTGCCATAACTAACCGTACGGATGCGATCGGCTGAAATCCCAAGCGAGAGCAGGTAGCTCTTCGTGGCCAGCGCGCGACGTTCGCCGAGCGCCAGGTTGTATTCAGCCGTGCCGCGTTCATCGCTGTGGCCCTCAATGGTGATGGCCCACGTGGGATACTTCTTCAGGATGGCCGCGTTGTCGGTCAGCACCTTCTGCCCCTCGGCATCCACCGAATCACTGTCGTATCCAAACAAAACGGGGCCGAGTGGCGCCTGTCGATTGATCTCATCCGTATCCATCGTCGCCAGGGGGTCTGCAGAGACGACGGGCAGCTCGGCTGCGAGGATGGGTGGCGCGTCCGGCGCCGGCGGCACCGGAGGCCGCGAGGAGGGTGGGCTACCTCCGCCGGGAAATGCCTGAGGTCTGGGCGGCGGAGTGGTGGGGCTGATCGCGGGCGGCGTCTTGCCTCCGCATGCCGAAGCAAGCCACAGGGCACCAACCACCAGGAATGACATGAGAGAGGAGCGTGACATATGTGTGGATTCCTTTTACTCGTTCAGCTAGCGATTTGACCAGCGGGGGTAGCGGTTGTTGCCGGTGAAGGTGATTTGGCGGACATTCTTTCCGTCGGCATCCATGACGGCGATGTGTTCCTTGCCCCAGCGAGTCGTCACAAAGGCGATGTGCCTGCCGTTGGGAGACACGGTGGGACTTTCATTGGACCCGGGACCGTCAGTCAGCTGTACGACGTCTCGGGTGCCAATGCTGACCTTCTTGATCTCGACGCCGCCGGGCACTTCGGCGCTGTACGCGATGAAGTCGAGTGCCCAGGTGGGTCGGTCGGCTTTCCTGGGTTCGCTGGTTATCTTGGTAGCCGGTCCGCCGTCGGCACTCATGATGTAGATCTGGTTACTGCCGCCGCGATCTGAGGTGAAGGCGATCTGCGTTCCGTTCGGCGACCATGCTGGGGCGCTGTCGTCTGAGGGATGGGACGTCAACCGCCGCATGTCGGTGCCGTCGATCTTGACCACATAAATTTCCCAGTTGCCATCGCGGCTGGACGCGTAGGCGATGCGAGTGCCGTCGGGCGACCATGCCGGAAGGAAGTTTTGTGCGCGATCGGTGCCGCGCGCGGGCCGGCCCAGCTGCACCTGCACCTCATAGAGCTTCTGGACATAGATGTCCACAAATCCCGACTGGTGGGATTGATACACGATTGCACGGCTGTCGGGCGACCACGACGGCGCCAGATTGAGCGACCCTCGCACGGTGACACGGCTGGGCCTGAAGCCGTCGTAGTCCGCGATGTACACTTCCTTGATTGACCGCTGCTCGATCATGCCGCCCATCCGTTCACCATCACGGTCGGAGACAAACGCGAACTTGGTGCGCGCGACACCGTCGAGACCAAATCGTTCCTTGTGCAGTTCGTCGGCGATGGTGTGCGCGCAGAGCCGCACGCCCCGCAATGAACAGGTGTATCGCTTTCCGAATGTCGGCACCTTACGTTCGACGTTGATCACTCGCACGTCGAGCTGGAGGTTCCCGTCGGCTCGCACCGCGCTCCCCACCAGTACATCATCGGCGCCGATCTGATTCCACGACTCGTAGGGCAGGCTTTCAGCGGGCGTGGACGGCACCTGCGCGGCGCCGGCCTGGCTGATCATCTGAAACTCACGCTCGAACTCGAGGTCTTTCCACAACACGTCGCCGAGCGTCTTGGCCGCCTCCAGCAGCTCGGCGTCGACGCCGGTCATGATGAAGGCTGGAATCGCGAGGCGGGGCAGCCGGCCGCTGATGCCGCCAATGCTGGTGCGGATTTCTGTCTGCTGCTCGCCGAGCGTGGAGGAGATGACCTCTGTCGGGTCGAGTGGCGGGGCCCACGCCGCGAGCGCGGTACCACACAGCGCCGAGGCGAGAAGAAAACAAACGCGCATCGCTATTTGACCTCGTAATTGAATCGGAGTCGTACGCGAAGAGTGGCCTCTTTGTAGTCGCGTGGCAGGGGCGGAATCATCGCGAGGCCGACGGCCCGACGCGCCTCCTGGTCCAGGATAAAGCTGCCGCTTGTGGCAGCGATTTCCCGGCTCACCACTTTGCCGTCTCTCGTCACCATAAACAGCACCTCGCTCCAGCCGGTTTCCTGCTGAAAGTTGTTCCACTGTTTCCGAATCGCGTCGTTCATTTGGCTGGTCCAGACAGGATCAAAGGTATTGAGGTCTACGACGCCACCGGTCCCACCGCCCCCGGCCTGCGTCAACCCCTGCCCAGTGCCTGTCGCTCCCGTATCGGTCACGGCTGTACCGGCCTGCACCTGTTTTCCGGTGACGGGCGGTTTTGGCGGAGTCACCGACGGCGGCGCGACCTTCTCGGGCATCTTCTCAGGTACTGTTGGCCGACTGACCGTCGTGCTCGGCGTCGGCATCACGTCTGGCTTTGGGGGCGGTACTGGTTTGACCGGTTCCGGGCGAGGTGGTTCCTGGACACCTTTCTCAACTGGTCGTCCGGCAATCGGTGCCACGCCTGTTGTCTTTTCGCCGAACGAACCGCCCAGGCTGACCTCAATCACGTTCGGTTTCACCGGGTCGCTCGACAACCAATTTGAGGGAATCAGCACGGCGCCGACAAACACTACCAGGTGGACGGCCAGCGAATATCCGAACAGCCGCGTTAGTCCACCGTCGTCCTTCGCACGTGCGTCGATGACGTCGGTGATCGCGCCTCTCACGGGAACTGTCTCCCGTTGGGTGGAGCGGTGGCAATCATCACCCGGTCCACGCCTCCGGCTTTCAGCGTGTCCATCACGGTGATCAGGGTCTGCAGCGTGATGTCGCCATCGCCACCGACGTAGACGTCACGCGTCGGACGGTCCTTCAATTCCTGCGATACTCGCTCAGCGAGGAACCGGATTCCCACGCGCAACTTCCCGAGGAGCACGACCCTGTCGCGCTCAAACGTAAGAGGGACCGTGACGTAGACCGGTTCGGCCTTGATCGGCTGGGGACTGCGCGACTGCGGCAGACGCACGCCGAAGCCCTGCTGCATCATCGGCGCACTCACCATGAAAATGATGAGCAGCACGAGCATCACGTCCACCAGCGGTACGACGTTGATTTCGGCGAGCGAAGTGGAGACACGGTGACTTCGTCCCCGCCGACTGCGACCGCTGCCCTGCGAGACTTGTTCAACCTTTGGCACGGGCGCGCTCCTTTAGGAAAAATTCCGCTCGGCGATGTTCAGGAACTCCATTGAGAAGTCATCCATCGCTGCGGCAAAGCCCTTCACCTTGTACGTCAGGTCGTTATAGAAATACACCGCCGGAATCGCCGCGAATAATCCAGCCGCTGTAGCCACGAGTGCTTCAGCGATACCGGGTGCGACCACTGCGAGACTGGTGGAACCGGTTTCACCAATGCCCTGAAACGACGCCATGATGCCGACGACCGTACCGAACAACCCGATGTACGGCGTGATTGACGCGGTCGTCGCCAGAAAACCGATGCGCGCTTCCAACCGGCTCACCTCAACGGCGGTGGCACGCAACAGCGCACGGTCGAGACTCTCAAGGCTTCGTAGAGTCGGACGCGGAACAGCCGAACCGGGTTTGACTTCACCCGCGGCGCGGAGTTGCGTGTTTAACTCCGCATAACCCATGTGGAACAGGCCCACAAGGGGACTGGCCACTAGAGTGCCGCAGACCGAGTGGACCTCGGAGAAGCGGCTGCTCTTGCGAAAAATGTCCAGAAACGCCGCCGTCTGTTTTTCGGCGCGACGGAACTGGCTCCGCTTGTGGGAAATGATGCCCCAGGACAGTACCGAGAACAGCAGCAGAATGACGAGCACCGCCCACGAAAGGAGGGACGCGTCTTTCAGCAGCGAAACGATATCAGTACTGCTTGGGGCGGTGACGGCCGCATCTCCAGCTGGACCCTGGGATTGAAAAGCCAGGATCATTGTGCCTAGCGTGCGCAACAGAACCTCCGCCTACACAAATTGAGGCGCTGCTGGGACAGCGCAAACCCTACCGAATGTACCACGAGGCCAAAGGGCTGTCAAAGGTTTGATACCATTGGACTTCGTTCAATTCCCATGCTGCGCTTTCTCGCGATTCGTCATCTCGCGGTCATTGACCACCTTGAGGTGGAGTTTGTGCCGGGGCTCACGGTGCTCACTGGTGAAACTGGCGCCGGCAAGTCAATGCTCGTGGAAGCGATCGATTTGCTCGTCGGCGGGCGAGCGAGCGCCGACCTGGTCCGCACCGGAGAAGAGACCGCCACCATCCAGGCCATCTTCGAGCGCGAGGACGGACGGGAGGTCATCGTCCGGCGCGAGATTTCTTCGCAGGGCCGCAGCCGCGCGTTCATTGATGACGCGCTCGCAACCTCGGCCGCCCTGCGACAACTGGGCGGTTCGCTCGTCGATTTGCACGGACAACACGAACACCAGACGCTGCTAAACCCGCAGGAACACGCCGGGTTGGTAGACGCGTACGCTGGCCACGATGCGATGGTCGCTGATGTCGCCCGGCTCTTTGCCGAGTGGCGTGGCGTTGCCGGCGCACTCGAACGGACGAGACTGTCGGAACGCGAAAAAGCCGCACGCATAGACACCGTCACGTTTCATCTTGTCGAACTCGATCGCGCGGCTCCGACAGCCGGAGAAGACGATCGACTGGCGGCGGATCGGCTGGTTCTTGCGAATGTCGATCGCCTCGAAAGGCTCTCGACTGAAGCCTACGCCGCCTTGTATGACAAGGAAGGCTCGGCGCTTGAATCACTGACCCTCGTCTGGAAGCGCGTGGCCGATCTCGCCGAGATCGATCCGCGCTTCGCACCCTACGTCGAGCACCGCGACGAAGTGAAAGCCCGCCTCGAAGAACTCGCCTTCATGTTGCGGTCATATTCAGGAGATCTTGACGCGTCCCCCGAACGCTTGCAGCTGACCGAAGACCGCCTGGCTGCCATCGATCGGTTGAAGAAGAAGTACGGACCCACACTTGAGGACGTCATCGCTTCCCGGCAGGCATTCCACGACGAGCTGGCCTCGCTCGAGGCCAATGATGCGCGCGCGGCTGTGCTCGAACACGAGACCGCCGCGGCCGCCGACCGGTTCCGGCACCAGGCGCTCGAACTGTCGGCCTCCAGAAAGGCGGCGGGGAAGCGGCTCTCGGCCGCGCTCGAGGCTGCCCTGGGCCAACTCGCCATGCCCCGTGCCCGGGTTGAGGTCAGGGTCTCGTCGAGCCCAGACCAGCCCGACAGCTGGACAGCCCTCGGCGTGGACGCGGTCGAGTTTTTTCTGTCGCCGAACCCGGGCGAGGACCTCCGACCGTTGGCCCGCATCGCGTCCGGGGGCGAGCTCTCGCGCATCATGCTGGCGCTCAAGACCCTGGCCACCCCAGATAAGGCGGGCCGGACGCTCATCTTTGACGAGGTCGATGCCGGCATCGGCGGGGCAGCGGCGGACGCGGTTGGCGCCAGGCTCCAGCAACTGGGCGCACGATTCCAGGTGCTGTGCATCACGCACCTTCCGCAGATAGCCTCGCGCGGTGTGTCTCACCTCCACATTGCCAAGCAGGTCAAACTGGGCCGCACCATTTCTGCGGTGTCGCGGCTCGACGGTGCGGACCGGGAACTTGAGATTGCCCGGATGATCGCTGGGCGGGACGTATCAGGCCCGATTTTGGCAACCGCCCGGGATATGCTTGCCGCCAGACGTGTTACCGAAGATAAGACAAAAGGCGAAAGCGAAAGTGGATCGGCAGCGAAAGCGAAAGGCAAGCGGCGTGGCGCGTAAATACCGCCTCGAGACCTTCGGCTGTCAGATGAACTTCCATGACGGCGAGCGCATCGCCGGCTTACTCGAGGCCGACGGATTTGAACCCGCCGCCTCAGAATCCGAGGCCGATCTCGTGGTTCTCAACACCTGCAGTGTCCGTGAACGGGCAGAGGACAAACTCCACCACAGGCTCGCCGAAATTCGGGGCGTGGCACGCGCGGCTGGCCGGCGCCCAACAGTCGCGGTCACAGGCTGTGTGGCACAGCAGGATGGCGCCAAACTTATCAAAAGCGACCCATCTATTGATGTGGTCGTCGGCACCCAGGCCCTCAAGCAACTCCCTGGCCTTGTGCGGGAGGCCACCGAGCGCAAGGCCAGACTCGTCGATATTCAGCCATACGACGATGTGTCGTTTCCGCTGGGGATGGCCAAGGCGTCTGACGCCTCACGAGCGAGGGTGACCATTATTGAAGGCTGCAACGAATTTTGCTCCTTCTGCGTGGTGCCGTACACTCGCGGTCACGAACGAATGCGACCGCTGGCCCACATCATGGCCGAGGTCGAACGGGCGGCTCTCGACGGACGCGTTGAGGTGCAGCTCCTCGGCCAGATCGTCAACCACTACCAGGCGCCAGACGATGCCTCGTGCGATTTTGCCGCGTTGCTGGAGCGGGTGAGTACGGTGCCGGGAATCAGGCGGATTCGATTTGCGAGTCCCCATCCCCGGCACGCGACAGACCGGCTAATCGCCGCGATCCGCGATTTGCCCAAGGTCTGCCGGCACTTCCATTTGCCCGTCCAGTCGGGTTCCAATGCCGTCCTTCAGGCTATGCGGCGACGTTACTCGCGTGAAGACTACCGGGCCCTGGTGGCCAGGCTTCGCGCCGAAGTGCCCGGCATTTCCGTGTCAACGGACGTGATTGTGGGGTTTCCCGGCGAGACCGAGGCCGATTTTGAACAGACCATGGACCTGGTACGGGAGGTCCAGTTTTCGTCGATGTACTCGTTCAAGTACTCGCCCCGGCCGAACACACTGGCGTCCAAGCGTTTGGCCGATGACGTCCTCGAGTCCGACAAGACGCGTCGCATTATGGCTCTCCAGGCCCTGCAGGCGGAGATTCAGCTGGGGCTCTACCGGCAGCAGATCGGTTCGGTTGTCGAGGTGCTTGTGGAGTCAAAGTCACGACGCCGGGACTGGGAACTGGCGGGGCGCACCGATGGCTGGGTTCTGGTCAACTTCTCGGGTTCTGAGGATTTGATTGGCCAGCTTGTCCACGTGCGGGTGACGTCGGTTGCGCCGAACAGCCTGCGTGGGGAAGTCGCGGAGATCGTGCATGCTCATTGAAATGGCCGTCAAGGGACTGATGGTAGACCCGTTGACTAACCTCCCGATTATCATCCTTCGAGATGAAGCAAATGAGCGAGTGCTTCCGATCTGGGTCGGTCCGATCGAGGCGAATGCAATCGCACTGCAGATGGAAAACGTGGCGACGCCCAGGCCGATGACCTACGACCTGCTTCGGCAGCTCCTCGAGGGGATGGGTGGCCGGCTGAATCGCGTCATCATTCACGAACTGCGGGAGAGTACTTTTTATGCCTTCCTCGAGGTCATCCGCGACACAGAGCGTCTGTTATTTGACGCGCGCCCGAGTGACGCGTTGGCGCTCTCGCTGCGAGCCAAGGTGCCAATCTTCGTCAACGAGAGCGTCTTCTCGAATGTCCAGACCATGGATATGGGGCCGCAGCAGGTCGATCAAGAGCGACTACAGCGCTGGCTTGAGAGCCTGGATCCGGATGATCTTGGCTACAAGATGTAGTGGGTGTATCATCGGGGCGGCGGTTCGCCGACGCGCAGGTTGTCCGTTCCAACAACATGATTATTGCCATTGCCAATCAGAAGGGCGGTGTCGGCAAGACGACCACCGCAATCAATCTGGCGGCGGCGTTTTCCCTTCGAGGCCAGCGTACGCTTCTAGTCGATCTTGATCCTCAGGCCAACAGCACCATGTCCTACGTGGATGTGGCGACGGTAGAGCGTTCGGTCTACGAGGCCATCACAGATCCCGCGGTCGCCATTCAGGACATCGTGAGGCCGTCTTCCCAGCCGAATCTCTGGGTAGCGCCCTCACGCATTGCGCTGGCCAAGCTCGAGGGAAAGCTATCGGGCGAGCTCGACTCGCACTTTCGGCTCAAGGATAAACTCGCGCCCATCGCCAAGGACTACGAGGCCATCGTGATCGACTGTCCGCCGGCCCTTGGGCTCCTGACAGTGAATGCCCTGGTCGCCGCCACGCACCTTCTCATCCCGATTCAGTCGTCGTACTTCGCGCTTGAGGGCACCGACGATTTGCTCGAGACTATTGAGAAGGTCCGCATGCGGGCCAACACCAACCTGCGGATCCTTGGGGTGGTCATCACAATGCACGACAAACGCACGGCCCTAGCCAAGGATATCCGCGCCCAGATCGACAAGGTCTTTGGCAAGAAAGTCTTCAAGACGGTGATTACGAAGAGCGTCAGGCTGGAGGAGAGTCCGGCCTACAAAGAGTCCATTTTTAAGTTCGCGCCGGAGTCGTCTGGCGCGACAGAGTACTACCGGCTTTGCGAGGAGGTGCTGGATCGTGTTTAAAAGAGGCCTGCCAACCAGTCTGAAAATGCGTCATGACGAACACTACGTAGATGCGTTGACCAACTCGGCGGGCACGCCGATCGGCCGGATGATCCCCATCGACGAGATTGACCCCAACCCGGATCAGCCCCGCCAGGTCATGGGCGACTTGTCGGAACTGATGGCGTCCATTGCCGAGAAAGGAATCATTGAGCCGCTGATCGTCCGCCAGCGCGGCGGTCGCTACCAGATTGTTGCCGGCGAGCGTCGGTATCAGGCGTCCGTGCAAGTGGGTCTCCGTGAACTGCCGGTCGTTATCCGCGACGTGGACGACAACGAGATCGTGGAGGTCGCACTCGTTGAGAATATCCAGCGGAAGGACCTGAGCGCCTTTGAGGAGGCTGAAGCTCTTCATGTCCTGGCTGAGCGATGCGGGTATACCCACGAAGATCTCGCAAGGCGCATGGGGAAGTCGCGCACCAACGTGACGGAGTCTCTGGCGTTGGCCCAGATGCCCACCGAGGTCCGGAATCTCTGTCGGCTGGCCGACATTTCCTCTAAGTCATTGCTGTTGCAGATAGTTAGGCAACAAGACCCACAAAAAATGATCGCTTTGATCGAGCGACTGACCAGAGACGGCGGCGGCGCGGCCGTGACCCGTGAACAGGCGAGAAAAGTGGGGGCGAAGCCGAAGGCTGGTCGCCCAAAGGCGTTCGTCTTTAAGTATCTTCCGCCGACCAAAACCTTCAGTCTCAAGCTTCAGTTTAAGAAGTCCGAAGTGGGCAAGAAGGAAGTCATCGCCGTGCTCGAAGGCATCATCGCCGACCTTCGTAAAAGCTAGTCATCCCATGCGTATGTACGCGACGTGCATACGATCTCGGCCTTAGAGCACAGGCTGAACTACGTTTTGAGTGTTCGAGCTGAGTTGGGAGCAGCCGGAGCGTAGCTCGGGCTGGTTTTAGAGTCCGAGGCAGCGAGGGTGTCCGGTCAGTCAGGCGTTCCGCAGGGCAACGATCTTCGATAATACATGACATAATATGTCTTATCAGACATCAACTGTATTGTTAGTTAATACGGCCTGTGCATGAATTGCGGGCGCGCTCCCTGCGTGATATCTTCTCAAACTAAGACTGCATGCGGACCCTCGACCGCTACCTGATTCGCGAAACCCTCGGCCCGTTTACCTTGGCCTTGGCCCTGTTCACGTTCCTGCTTTGGGTCCAGCCGATGCTCAAGACGGCTGAGCTGTTGATGGCCAAGGGCGCGCCCATCCAGACCATCGGGTACCTCTTGCTGACTCTGCTCCCGCAGGCCCTCGGCATTACCGTGCCGATGGCCTTTCTGGCAGGGGTCGTCATGGCGTTGGGACGATTCTCAGGCGATCGAGAAGCCGTGGCCATGATGGCCTGTGGCGTCAGCCCCGTCCGGCTCATCCGGCCGATGATGCTGCTCGCGGCCGTCGCCGCCGGCGCCACCTTCTATGTCCTGGTCTGGCTGATGCCCGATGCTAACCAGTCGTTCCGGGACGTGACTTTCCAGCTCACCAAAAAGATGGCGGCGGAGGACATCAGGCCCCGCCTGTTTTATGAGGGCTTCACCGGGCGGGTGATTTTGATTGGCGAACGAAAGACCGACGGCGGCTGGACGGGAGTCATGGTGGCCGACACCTCAGTGGCCGGCAGGCCCTCCATCCAGCTCGCCCAGGAAGGCCGCCTCGCCGCTGACGAATCCGCCCGGCTCGTCAACGTGATTCTGTCCGAGGTCGCCAGTTACCGGCCTCTCAACAGCGGCGACGAATACCAGATTCAGCGGTCGACGCAAGAAGTGGCCCACATCGACCCCACGTCGGTGTTTGGGGACGGGGCCTCACCCGGGCGGGGGTTCAACGAGCTGACCATAGCCCAGCTCGACGCCCAGACCGCAGAAAAGGTCGCCGCGGGCCAATCGCCGCACAACGAAATTATGTACAAGCACCAGCGGTTCGCCTTTCCGCTGGCCTGCCTCGTCTTCGCCATCGTCGGCGTCGCGCTCGGGGTCAGCACCCGGAAAGACGGCAAACTCGCCGGCTTCGCCATCGGGATTGGCGTGATCATGGCCTATTACGGCATCATGACGTTGTTCGACGGACGGGCGAAAGGCGGCGCGTTCCCGGCCCTCTGGGCCCGATGGATGCCGAACATTGTTCTGGGTGCCATTGGTGTGGCCTTGTTGTGGTGGCGCACTCGCGGCGCGATGCGGATCCCGGCCTCGCTCGCCCTGCGGTGGCCGGCGTTCCTCACGCCGCGCACAACGGCGGCAGCCGCGGGCCCGAGCAAGGTGGTGCTGGTCATCCGCTTTCCGCGGCTGTCGCTGCCCCGTCCCAGCCTGATGGACGTATACGTCGGCCGCAAATACCTGCGCACCGTGATTCTGGCGTTTGTGGGGCTGATGGCCCTGTACTACATCGGCGAGTTCATCGAGTTGTCCGAGAAACTTTCAAAGGGCCAGGCGACGATGCCGATGATCGCGCAATATTTTTACTACGCCACACCGACGTTCATCTATTTCATCGTGCCTCTGGCCACGCTGGTGGCCGTCTTGGCCACACTCGGTGGATTGTCGCGCACTAATGAGCTGACGGTCCTTCGGGCGTGCGGCATCAGCCTCTACCGGACGGCAGTGCCGTTGCTCGCGTTGGCCCTCATCTCGAGCGGCTTGATGTTTGCCCTCGATGACCGTGTCATGGCGCACTCGGAACGTCAGGCCGAGGTCCTGCGCAACACCATTCGCGACCGGCCCCAGCGCACATTCAACGTCGCGAACCGCTCGTGGATGATCGGCCGAGACGGCGAACTCTACCACTACGCGGTGTTTGATGTGCGCGCGAAGACGCTTCACCAACTGTCGACCTTCAAGACAGCGCGCGACCCGTACCGCCTCACGTCACACACGTTCGCCACGCAGGCCGTCTTCACCGATGGAGCGTGGCACGCCACCGACGGATGGGTGCAGACGTTCGACGGCAATGGCCAGGTGCGTCGAGCGGCGTTTACGTCCGAGACACTCCCGCTTGAAGAGCCTGACTTTTTTGGTGCCGAGCAGTTTGAAGCGGAATTCATGAGCTACAGGGAGCTTCAAACCTATATTGAGGAGCTCGACGAGAGCGGCATCAGCTTTGCCGCGCACAAGGTGGAACTGCAACGCAAGATCGCGTTTCCGTTCGTCACGCTGGTCATGACACTGATTGCGATTCCATTTGGCGTGACGCTCGGTCGACGCGGTGCCCTCTACGGTATCGGACTCGCGATCGTACTGGCCGTCGCCTACCTGCTCGTCTCGACACTGTTCATCGCGTTTGGCGTCGCTGGGTGGCTGCCTCCGGTATTGGCGGCATGGGCCACCAACATCGTCTTCGCCGCTGCGGCTCTTACCGCGTTGTTGACGGTGCGAACTTGACGAGCGACACACCCGAGATCCACACGCGGCCTGCCGACCCCGGGCGCGTGTGCCAGGTATCCACCACCAACGACAGCGATCGGACAAGCTCGAGCGGCGGCGAGGCCGACAGCTCCACACCGACGGCCAAAAAGTGCTGAAGATCGAGCGTAACAGTCCGGGGTGTGGCATCGACATACACAGACCGCTGCCATCGGTCACCATCCACGCCTCTGGGCACTCGCCACTGCATCGACACGCGCATGGGCGGATCAGCCCGAAGAGTCATCGTCACCCCTTCGTATCGATCCTGGCCCGATAGCGGGTACGCCATCGCTGCGTACTGTCCGCTGGCCCGGCCGGGCGCCAGCGAAAAGGAGAGCCCCACTTCCCCACCGTTAAAGGTCAGGTCGCCGGCTGAAGGCTCGTGGCGCTCAATAGCCCACAAGGCCGGGTCATCCAGCGCTTTCACGATGATGGCGTCGCCGAGTGCGTGCACCGCGGCTGTTGGTGGAGGTGCCAGGGTGCCCACACGGATGGCATTGGTGACAATCCACGGTAGAGCGCGATTTGGAAGCCTGACTTCGGCTCGATAACTCGCCGGCGCGCCGTTGTGAATGTACACGGCACTACCCCGGCCCGATGCCACTTCTTCGCCGAACCGCAGCAACACGATGACCGCGTCGTCGGGCCCTGGCACGGAGGCCTGCAGCGTCACCGGCTGATCGGCGGTGACCGACTCGCCCATCGTCCAGGACATGGCGTCGTGCGACGCGGTGAACGAGACGCGCCCGGGCGATGCGAAAGCGCGGACGACGGAGTACGTGCGGCCACTGCGCAGGGCACCGAGGATGACGGCGGCGTCACTTGCCGCCTGTTGCGTGAGCGGCTGTGACAATTCGATCCCCTGCACGACGGTCCCAAACATATCCAGATAGCTGGGGCGCGCCAGGATGGTCGACGCGTCTCGAAAATCGCCGGGCTGATCGGATTCATCGGGGCCAATACGCGCGTGCACATCAACCCCTGCCAGGCCTACGACTGGACCTTCGCCGGCGAGCGCATCCCACCGGTGCAGCGATGCCGCCGGACGATCGAACAACGCTGCGATCGACTCGGATGGCCGAATCAGGTAGTGCCCCATTGTCCGCGCGAGGGTGGCCAGAGATTCGTCGCGCCATTCGGAATCGGCGTTGAGCCATTCCAGACCATCCGCCCCGGTGGTGTCTCCGCGCCACCTCAACCCGGGCTTTGGAGAATCAGGATGTGCGATCACGGCCCATCCTCCCATGCGGTGCACGTCTTCGATGGCGTCGCGCGCTTCACCCCCGAGGGGAAACGGCGACGGCGTGGTGAGGCCGAGCGCAACCAGATGGCCTGATGTGGTGGAGATCTCGACGGCGTCGATCAGTAACACACCGTGTCGATAAAACGGGGGGTCCGGTGTTCGGGTGGCATCCCCATGATCGGAGAGGACGACGAACTGCAGGTTCGTCGCCGCCGCAGCGCGCGCCACGTCGTCTGAGCTGCCGCTGCCATCCGACCGATTTGTGTGGACGTGAAAGGCGCCGAAGACAGTGGTCGGTTGAACGGGCGAGAGCGTCCGGGAGGCGGACGGCAACGTCGTGCCGACATACACGACTGCGGCGGCCCCAAGAGCCGCCGCGGTGAGTAGTATCGTCTTTCGTATGGAGCGCATGGCGGCTACGTCTGTCGCCCTGCGGTGAACGTCAGATCCCGGCGTCAGCCTTCAGCGCTGCGGCCTTGTCGGTGCGTTCCCAGGTGAACTCCGGCCCGGTGCGCCCGAAATGTCCGAATGCCGCCGTTTTGCGATAGACCGGACGACGGAGATCGAGGTGGCTGATGATGCCCTTGGGCGTCAGGTCAAAGTGCTTCTTCACGAGCGTGGCCAGTTTCTCGTCGGAGACCTTGCCGGTGCCGGAGGTATCGACGAGAACCGACACCGGTTCAGCGACGCCGATCGCGTAGGCCAGCTGCAAGAGCGCTTTGCTGGCGAGCCCTGCGGCCACAAGGTTCTTCGCAACGTAGCGTGCCATGTATGTCGCGGACCGATCCACCTTCGTCGGATCCTTACCCGAGAATGCGCCACCGCCGTGCGGCGCCGCGCCGCCGTAGGTATCCACTATGATCTTGCGTCCGGTGACGCCGGCATCGCCATGCGGGCCACCGACCACAAACCGCCCGGTCGGGTTGATATAGATCTTCGTGTTCGCGTCCATCAGGCTGGCCAGGATGCTCGGCTTGATGAGCTTCTCGGTCAGGTCGCGGTGCAGCGTCTCGTTGTCCACTTCCGCGGAGTGCTGCGTCGAGACGACCACGGCGTCCACGCGAACCGGCGTATCGCCGTCGTACTCAACCGTCACCTGCGACTTGCCGTCGGGCCGCAGGTACGTGAACTCGCCAGAGCGGCGAAGCGTCGAGAGTCCTCGTGTGAGCTTGTGCGCCAGCATGATGGGCAGCGGCATCAACTCCGACGTTTCGGTGCACGCATATCCGAACATCAGGCC
>SYFT01000008.1 GCA_005799825.1 Acidobacteriota bacterium
AACGCAGCGCTCTCCCAGCTGAGCTAGCCGCCCACGTAAGGGACCCACAGTTTAACGCGACTCAGGTTCGGTTGTCACGGCGGAACTTCGCCGGAATGTCCGTCCACGTCCGCTGATCGTAAAACGCCACCGGCTTCACTCCGGGGTGTTCCCGCCGGAAGGCGAAATACCTGCGGCGCAGTCGGTCCACGCGCGAGTCGGACGACCGGATCTTCCGGTGGGGAATCTCGTACAGCAGGCGTTCCACTTTCCAGACGTTGCCTGACGATAACCGCCAGTCGTAGTGTCCCATTACGCGCAGGTCGACCATGCCGTAGGCGGTGACGCGGCCCGTGGTATCGATGAAGGGTTCGAAGTATGTGAGCGCCATCTGTCGCAGCGACCGGAACACAGGCTTGCGCCCGAAGAGGCCGGGGTCGCGTGACTTGGCTACCGACCCCCATCCGGTCCGCGTGCGGTAGACGAAGATCACATGGTCGAGGCCATCTTCCGACTCTAGACTCATGACCGTGGGCGGATAGTCGTGTTGTTCCAGAATCACGGCGGCTGTGAGTGCGGCTTCCAGGCAATGGGCCGTGCCTGTCGCCACCACGCTGCGGAAGGTCCGCTGCTGTGGGCCGCCCGGAGGCGGCTCGGTGTTGTAGGTGAGTCCGTTGAGAAACGCCTGCACACGAGCCGGCGTGGTGAGCCGATCGATCACCCGTCGCTCGGCCAACGTGAACGCCGAACGAGGCGGAGGGGCACCCTCGGGGAAATTACTTGATGACGGCACGCAGGTCCGAGAGCACGGCCGACGGCATCCACGCGCTGCCAGAATACATTTTGACGATCTTCCCACCGGCGTCGATGAGGGTGGTGCGCAGGTTGTGGGCGACGTCGGTGGGCGACGCGTCGCCACGGATGACGCTGACACCGAACTTCGCCGCTAGTCGATCGGTGGTGACTCGGTTGCCGGTGAGCCACGTCCACACCGCGGGGTCGGTCTGGAAGGTCTTGGCGAATTCCGCCAAGACGGCCGGTGTGTCGTACTCAGGATCAAACGAGACGGAAATGAGTTTCAGGCGCCCGGCCAGCGCGGGGTCAGCCGCAAGACTTTTCTGGATGGACGCGACGTTCCGGTTCATCGCCGGGCAGAAGTTCGGCAAAGGGCAGCGCGTATAGATGAAGGTGAGCAGCAGCGGCGTGCCCTTCCATTCCGAGAGCGAACGGCGCTGGTCGTGTTGGTCGATGAGGGCGACGTCGGGTAGCAAGTCGCCGACTTCAAGAATGCCGTCGGTCATCGCCGCAGTGTTGGTGTTGTCAGGCAATGGAGCCGTCCCCACGTGCGTGATCGCCACGAGTGTGCCTACAAGCCCGTTCACTTCAAGGGTAGCCGTGATGAGTTCACCCGGCGTCCGGCCGATCATCAACGACTTCGTCGCCACCGGAAAGCTCATCGTCATTCCCGGCATGTAACCCGTGATGTCTTCGTGTTTGACCGCCAACTCCTGCCGCGCCTCGTGGACTGCAAGGATTTGCCCCGTCAGTTCGTAGTGTTTGGCCGGCGGCTCAGCGGTGCAGGCCGAAAGCAGCACCGCACCGGCGACTGCCAAGGTGGAGATTGCCAGATGGTTGCCAGATGGCCGATTGCCGATAGGCCGATAAGCGATTGCCGATTTCAAATTCAAGATCGCAGATTCTCTCAAGCGGTTGGTGCGCCCACGAGCCACCCGTCCTTGAGTTCGATGACCCGCGAGCCGTACTCGGCGTTGGCTTCCGAGTGGGTGACCTGCACAATGGTGGTCCCGCCCTCGTTCAGTTTGCGGAACAGTTCCATGATTTCGCGGCCCTGGGTCGAGTGCAGGTTGCCGGTGGGTTCGTCGGCCAGGATGATCCTGGGATTGGCAATCACGGCACGCGCGACGGCCACCAGTTGCTGCTGTCCGCCCGACAGTTGGTTGGGATACAGGTCTTTCTTGCCGACGATCGCGAAGCGGTCGAGGATGTCGCAGACCATGCTGTCGCGCTCGGACTTCTTGATGTCACGGTAGGAGAGTGGCACGTCTAGGTTCTCGTAGACCGTGAGGTGGTCGAGCAGGTGGTAGCTCTGGAAGACGAACCCGATCCACTTCTTGTGTAGAGCCGCGCGATCTGTGGCGCTGAGCCAGTGCACGGGCTGGCCGCCGAAGTGATACTCGCCAGTCCAGGCGCTGTCGTGCATGCCGAGGATGTGGAGGAGGGTAGATTTTCCCGCGCCTGAGGGCCCTATGATCGAGACGAAGTCGCCGTCCTTGATGTCCAGCGTGATGCGTCGCAGCACCCACGAACGCGACGCGCCGAGCGCATAGGACTTCTCCAGTTGATTGAGCGAAACCAAAATATCCGATGGCGCCAGAACGTCAACGGGACTCGCCGGTTGAGGGGATCGGGAAAAAAACGACATGCGCCGATTCTACCGGGGAACGCCCGCCCGTGTGCGGTCAGATCGGCCGGGCGACGTTCATCGACGCCGGGACGCCGCTGACCGAAACTGGCGGCGTCGTCGCGAACATCGCCCGTAATCTTCCTGCGTGAGGACAGAACGATTGCTGGTGCGCATAGGGATGTTGGGGGCGCTGGCGGCCATGGCCGAGGTGAATCTCTGGTGGACCCTGGTTCCGCGACCAAGGGGTTCGGGAGTGCTGGCGTGTGCACCAGTTGACGGGGCGTATTGAAGTAGTGCACTTCAAGGACGGCCAGGTGCGCTTGGGCACCACACACGCCCGGACTGAGCCGATCAGATCTGGTGTGCTGCCTGACTGCGAGCGTAGCCTGTCGTCGATTCTGGGATACATGACCTGACACTGAACGCTAGAATCATAGGATGTCTCTGACACCCATTCAGCCCACCGACACTCGTGCGCTTTTTCGGCCCATCGCGACCGAACTCGTCGCGCTGCTTCGCGGCCTTGCGCCGGCAGACTTTGAGAAGCCCACTATCGCAGGTACGTGGCTTGTGCGGGATGTGGTGGCGCATGTGGTGGATTTCTCAATGCGGCGGTTGTCGTTCCATCGCGACGGACTCGTCCCACCGCCGCCGAAACGCCCGATCACGTCCGAGCGCGAGTTTGTGGGCTTCATCAACGGCATCAACGCTGACTGGGTGGATGCGAGCCGGCGACTAAGCCCGCGCCTCCTGACCGACCTCGTCGAAAAAGCCGCTATCGAGTTGGCTGCCTTCTTCGAGGCACTCCCGATGGATGCGCCCGCGTTGTTCGGGGTGTCGTGGGCCGGAGAGCAGACGTCCGAAGGCTGGTTCGACGTCGGCCGCGAGTTTACCGAACTCTGGCATCACCAGCAGCAGATTCGTCTGGCCGTGGGTGCTGCATCGCTGACGGACCCTCGATACCTGCACGCCG
The DNA here is from genome assembly GCA_005799825.1 of Acidobacteriota bacterium. Taxonomy (GTDB): domain Bacteria; phylum Acidobacteriota; class Vicinamibacteria; order Vicinamibacterales; family SCN-69-37; genus SYFT01. Next base: position 3,378 of record SYFT01000008.1, read on the forward strand.
TCCTGGAAATCGCGATGCGCGGTCTCCCGCATGCGTATCGAAACATCGATGCCGTCGAGGGAGACACCATCACCATCGATGCGACGGGGCCCGCGGGAGGTCAATGGACGTTGGTCAGACGTGCCGGCTGGCAGATCCTTTCAGGCGCACCGGCGGCGCCAACGGCGTGCGTCCGTATGGCCGACGATTCGGCGTGGCGATTGTTGTTTAACGCGCTGAAGGGCGATGCGGCACGCGGACTTGTGCACATCGAGGGTCGCGCAAACCTGGCCGATCCGTTGCTGGCAGCACGGTCGGTGGTGGTTTAAGGTGCACCATTGCCTCATTGGCCTGCAGCCGCAGGTCGGCTATCTCGCCGTCTTCGACGCCACCACAGGGCGCGCTACCGCCGCAGGGGCGCACGCTAGACCTCGACCTGCTCTGGCAGTGTAATCAGGACAAAAGCGGCTGGTTGAACATCCTGTATCACGACACCGATGAGGCGTTCACCGCCGCGTCTAGTGGTCCGGCGCCTGGCGGCGGCAGAGGCGGTGGACCGCGTGAGGCGAAAGCTGATCCCGTGGGCTACATGGACGATGTGAACAGGGCGCTGCGGAACAAACTGCTCGCGGTGCCGGAAGAGCGGGCCAGATACCTGCAGTACATCCACCACATCGCGACCAATGCGCTGGGCTGGGCGAAGATTGGCCCCACGGTCGATACGTATCGCGTCCTCATTCGCGCCGATGTTGAGGTCGATACCCGCAAGCTCTATCGATTACTAACTGCACGGAAAACGTCATCCGCGACTTCATCCAGGAGCGTAGAGCCTATCTACGCGCCTATCCAGAGGTCATTAAAGCGGGAAGCAGGACACCTCAGCTTTGAAACCTAAGCCGCGCGACGCACGAGTCTTTGCTACCATGCGCACCATGAAAACTCTGCTGACTGGTGTGGTGGCGGCGGGTGGACTACTTTTGGCGGTGGCGCTGAGTCGAGGGGCGGACGCGGCCGATACGGCGGCGTCGCTACCGCCGCCGCAAGGGGGTGGGCGTGTGACCGCCCTGGTGGGCGGCACCCTGATTGACGGCTTCGGCGGAGTACCCATTCACAACAGCGTGGTGCTGATGTCGGGCGAACGCATTACGGCGGTCGGCATGGTGGGCACACTCGCCGTACCCGCAGGCGCCGAGGTGATCTCCACCGAAGGGATGTCGGTGTTGCCCGGCTTGTGGGATATGCACGTCCACCTCATGATTAATGGGCACTCCGACTACACCCATTGGGACAAAACCTACCCGGCCCGCTTCGAGAAAGAAATTATGCCGTCGTCTGCCCACCAGCTGCTGCTGGCGGGCGTGACGTCCGCGCGCGACCTTGGCGGCCCGCTTGGGCCCAGCATCAATGTACGAAATGCGATCAACCGCGGCGAGATTCCCGGACCGCGCCTGTACGTGTCCGGTCCCTTCATTCAGCACGCCCCGTATCCGGGCACGGAAGACTTCCGCTGGGGCGTCACAGGGGTCGAGGACGGGCGTAACAAAGTGCGGCAGTTGGCGAAAGCCGGCGTGGACGTCATCAAATTAATCGATCAGGACCTGATGACCGAGGCGGAGGTGAGCGCCATCATCAGCGAGGCCCACGCAAACGGCCTGCCTGTCATCGGGCATTCCCACAGGCCACAGGAGATCCGCCTGGGAATGAAGTTCGGCGTAGACAACTTTGAGCACACGGGGCTGGCGACGGCGCCCGAGTATCCCGAGGACATTATCGCGATGATTCGCGAGCGGTCGGCCAAGATGAGCATGGGCCCGTTGTTCTGGACGCCGACAGTGCAGGGGCTGTTCAACTATGAATACCAGCGCGACCACCCCGAGATGCTCGATGATCCGTCGTGGACGCTTGGCCTGGGTGCCGACATTGTCGCCGACATTCGCCAGTCACTGCGCAGGCCAGGCGAGCTGAGCTACTTCCAGCTCACGCCGGCACGCAGGCCGACGCTCAAGCGGAAGATCACGCAGCTGCGCGAAGCGGGCGCGACGTTCCTCATCGGCACCGACAGCGGCATCCCGATGAACTTCCACAGCCAGTCCACTTGGAACGAACTTGACGTGTGGGTGCGCGACATGGGCATCCCAGCAATGGAAGCCATCCGCAGCGCCACCTACTGGCCGTCGCTGATGATGAAACAAGACAGGGACGTCGGCACGATCACTCCCGGCAAGTACGCCGACATCATTGCCGTCCGTGGCGACGTGCTCAAGTACATCAACCTGCTGCAGGACGTGGATCTGATCATCAAAAACGGCAAACGCGTGCGATAAGAAAAAGAGGTCGGGTGTCTTTTTGGATGGTTGCGGTCAAAAAGACACCCGACGTCTTTTTCTTCATCGTGGATTTGTCTCTGACACGAAGTCGATGGCGGCTTCTTCGGCCCAGTAGCCGTCGCTGTCGGCTGTCCGGCGGCCGACGAACCCACAGTGGCCGCCGTGGCGCTGCAGACTGACGCGCACGTGTGGGTTGTCACGGACCTCGGCGCCCTGATACTGCGATACTGGCACGAAGGGATCGTCCTGTGCCGCGATGATGAGTGCGGGGACCGTGATGCGTCCGGCCACGCGAATGCCACTGGCGAGTTCGTAATACCGCGCAGCGGTACCGAAGCCGTGTGACGGCGCGGTGTAGGTGTCGTCGAACTGACGGATGGTGCGGATGGCGTCGAGTGGCGTCAGGTCGTAGCGGCCTGGAAATGCCACGGCCTTGCGGCGCATCCTGGCCTTGAGTCCCTTGAGGAAGTTCAACTGATACAACAGGTTCTGTCGCCAGTCGAGCGCGTCCGAGCAGAGCGCAAGATCGATGGTCGGGCATACCGCAGCCACTGATACCACCGGCAGATCGGGATGGTCCGGCAGTTCGCCAGCGAGCTTAATCGCGAGATTCCCGCCCAGCGAATACCCGACCACAGAAAAACGGCCCAGGCTCTCAGCCGTGACCAGCGCCCTGATGACCGCCATGGGATCCGCCGTCAGCCCCGAGTGATACAGCCCGGGCGTCAGGTGCTCAGTCCCGCCGCAGTTGCGCTGATTGAGCAGCACCACATTCCAGCCGCGCCGAAGTGCTTTGTGCGCCAGTCCGCGCATGTAGTGTTTTTCGGATGACCCCTCCAGGCCGTGAAGGCACAGCAGCGTGCGACACGCCTGTCGGTTGGGTTGCCAGTAGCAGTCTGCACGCACCTGGCTCTCGGTGTCTATACGAACCAGGCGTATCTCGGGTGCGGGCAGGCCGAGGTCTATGCGCCCGCGCGCCCACGCGTAGATCGTGATGACGTGCCCCATGGACAGTCCACGCGCGGGGACGAACGTCGTATCAGCGAACATCGTAGATGGCGAATCCGGCATTGCGATAAAGGAGCGGCAGGTCGAGTACGGTTTCCGCCGTCACGACCGCGACGTCGAGAGTGTATCTGTCGTCGAGCATGCGAACGCGGTCCGTAGACATCTGATCGTAGTCGCTTGTGGAATGCACCCGATCTGCCACGCGCACGGCGATGGTGCGATCATAGATCGCGATCGCACTGTCCTTGACCGATTCGATGAGCGTATCCCGGTTGGCGCCAACCCGGACGCTGATGCCGTACTTCCATGCATGGTCGGGGTCGGCAAGCACGTGCCACTCGGAAGGTTGCGTGGCCAGCCATCGCATCGCGTCCATCCAGGGTGTGTCCGGCAAGTCGATGCGAACGAGCTGTCGCTCCGGCTGATCCACTTCGAGCAGATAGTAGCCGCGCGCGGCCGAGCTAGCTAGACAGATGCCAATCACCACCATAGCCGTCCTGCTCGACTGCGTCAGCCACCAGGCGATTGATGCGATGGCCACGAAGTCGAGAATCCAGAACACACGCGTGATCTGCAATTGCACAGCCAGCGCGACGTCGGCAACAGTGAATGGCACCGACACGAGAAAAAAGAGCACCGACGCGAGCAACCCCATCACGAGGCCGCGCTCATGGGGATTGGCTAGACCACGACGAACGCGCGCTCGCCAAATCGCGAAGATGATGCCCGGGTAGGCCAGGTTGATCAGCCACGCATCGATCGGCCACTCGGCGGGGAAGAGGTAGTCCTTCTCCGCGAACACCGCCAACCACTCCGCATCCATCGTCGCCAGGCGTCCGTTGAAAGCCCCGTAGACCAGTGCCCAGAAGACAATCGCACCAATCAGCAGGGCCATACCGGCCGCCATGGCGCGGCCCCGACCGCGGCCCTGAGACCCAGGTCGCGCCACGTACTGATCCAGCGCTGCTACGCCGACGACTAACCCGAAGAACGCCGCCGTGGTTGGGTGCAGCACCGCGGACACGACCACCAGGCTCAGCGCGACGGCGTGGCGGCCCCGAACGACGAAGGCGAGCGCCGCAACGCCGATGGCAAACGCCAGCTCACGCGGATGCATGTAGCCTTCGAGGGAGTTGGCGCCTGTCTTCGCAATGCGGTGGCGGAGTGTGAGCAGAATTCCGAAGAGGGTGACCGCCCACCAGGAATATCCAAGGCCCCGGCCGAACGCAGCGGCAGCGCCAATCAGCAGAACGAGTGTCAGCAGGTAAAGGCCGACCGCGACATACGTGAGTGAAAGACCGCTCGTCTTCACGACGGCGGCCATCAATTCATCGGACGCGATCAACCGGGCCTGTGCCTCGAGCAGCGGGGCGTCGCGGGGAAACAGATCAGGGGTCAGATGGTGGTTCACGGCCGGCAGATAAAACGCCTGGTCCGACACCCCGTATCGGTATCCGCCACTGTTGGCAGTGGCCAGCACGACGAATACCAGCAGGCCGGCGATCGCCTTGGCCGTGTTCACATGGGCTCGTCGGCTGACGGTCCGTAGATGGCCGGCAGTGGGACGTCCAGCAGGCGGAGATACACGGTCAACTGCCCGCGGTGGTGGATCGTGTGATTCACCACAAAGGTCTTGAAGGCCGACATGCGCGGCAAGGTCATCAGCGTGGTGCCGTTGCGGCGCAGTGACCACGGTGCCCCCAGTTCTGCGTCGCTCGTGGCAATCAGCGCCGCGCGGACGACGCGGACGTTGTGGTCGAACGCGTCGAGCACTTCAGGCAACCTGGCGAAAGGCGGTGTAGCCGTAGCGTGATCGAGGACGAGGTCGTACGAGTCACGAGCCAGAATCCACTCGCCCCAGCGCGGAAGTTTCGTGAGGTGAGTGGCCAGCGCGCCGACCGTGAACGACCTGGGGTGAGGCGCCCAGTCGAACTGTGCCGGGCATCGATCAAGGACGCGGTGGGTCACCGCCATTTCGTGATCGAATTCGGCCAGGAGGACGTCGCGGATCATTTCCCGAAGTTGACCTTCGGCACCGCCTTCGCGTCGGCGGCCACCTCGAAGTACGGGTACTCTGTGAAGCTGAATACTCTGGCGGTGATGTTTCCCGGAAACTTGCGACGGTCGGTATTGTACTCTCTCACGCGGTCGTTGTAGCGCCCACGCTCGGTGGAGAGACGATTTTCGGTGCCCGCCAGCTCATCCGTGAGCCGAGCGAACGTGGCATCGGACTTGAGCTGCGGGTAGTTCTCCACCACCACCAACAGGCGCGCAAGCGCGCTGCCTTCCTGGTTCGCTGCGTCGATTTTCTGGGCCGGCGTCGTCGCCCCGGCCATCCTGGCGCGCGCATCGGCCACGGCGGTGAAGATGTCTTTTTCCTGCTGTGCGAAGCCCTTGGTGGTCTCGACCAGGTTGGGAATCAAGTCACTGCGGCGCTGTAGCTGGTTTTCCACCTGCGCCCACTGGCCCTTGATGGCTTCTTCCTGTGTGGTGAAGCGGTTGTAGGAACAGCCGGACGCCGAGGCGCCGATGCCGCCCACGACCAACACCGTCATGACCAGCCGCTTGAGTTCAGTAATTGTCCGCACGTCGAGGCTCCTTCTCATACGCTACCATCCGCCGGACGCGCCGCCGCCTCCGGAACGTCCGCCGCCGAATCCGCCAAATCCACCGCCACCGCCGCCCCCGAACCCGCCGCCGAAGCCGCCAGACCCACCGTGCCATCCACTCCAGGTGCTGCGCCGGCCACGGCGATTCTGCAGCAACACGCCCGCGAGGCCACCGAAGCCCCCGAAGCGGCCGATCAGAAGGAACAGAAGCACCATCACCACCAAGGTACCCGGCGAGAGCCCTCCGTCCGCCTGCCGCTGCGAGGTGGCGCGCGGCGCGACCGCGACGTTCGGCAGCGTCACACTACGGCCCTGGGCAATTCGCATGATGACGCGGGTGACACCGGCTACAAGTCCGGGTCCGTAGCCGCCTTCCCGAAATGCTGGCAGCATCTGGGTGCGGATCGTGTCGCCCGCAAAACCGTCAGTAATGAATTCTTCGATGCCGTAGCCCACTTCAATGCGGACTCGCCGGTCGCGCACCGCGACAAGCATCAGGACGCCGCTATCGGCCTTGCGTGTGCCGATGCCGGCCTGTTCGAAGAGCCGTGTCGCGTACTCTTCAATCGTCGCGTACGGCGCAAAGGTGTCGATTGTGGCCACCACCACCACATCGCCCGTGGTCGCTTGCAGCACTGTGATGAGGCGATCGAGTTCGGCGGCCGACGTAGCGTCAACCACGTTGGCAATGTCATTGACCGGTGCGGTGAGCGTCGGCAGTGGGCCCTGAGGAGTGGTTCTAGCCGCGCCAATTGGCGAGCCCGTGCCAAGGATGACCCAAAGGCACCCGGCCAGGAGCGCCAGGCGGCGCACGGCGGTGCCGGCAGAGGTCACGCGCGCCAGCCGTCTACATGGGCCCAGAGCCGCTCGGCGGCGCCGAGGTATTCACCTAGGCGCGACGTGAGGTGCCGGGCCGCATCCGGGTGCTGGTCCAACGCCATGATGCCTGCCACAAGATCCGCCGGCACGCCTATGGCCTGTGCGGCAAACGACGCGATCTCGGCGTCTGACGAATGACTGCCGCGCCGCAGTTGTGCCACGCTGGCGAGAAGAGCTCGCAGTGGCGCTGCTGACTCGGACAGCAGGTGTTCCTGCTCGTGCGCGTGGCCCGCGGCTTGGACCCACCCCTGGCGCAGGTGAATGAGGAACGCTTTGGCCTGCACTTCGCAGGCGCGGCGAAGATCGGCGTCCGACGGGCGGGCATCGGTAAACGGAGACGTGCCGGCGATCACTTCGTGCCGGTCGAGCATGGCCTGGTATTCAAGGGGGAACGCGTCGAGCGACCGCTCGAATTCCAGGGGCGTGAGGAGGAGAGGCGTGTCAAGACCATCGCACTGCCAGCGGTCGGCCAGCGGTGTAAGCGCGTTGAGATCGTCGGCGTGAATGGAGCGGGCAAACGCCACGGTGCGGGCGGACCCGTGGGCAACCAGGGCGACGAAGCGGTCGCCGAACACCCGCGTGAGGTCTGCGGCCAGGCGGGCCATTGCCTGCCTGGCCGCAGGAGAAAGTTCCATTGTTTTACTTCTTGATCTCGCGTTTCGCCAGCCAGGTGGCCTGGCCCATGCCGCCCAGTTCCGCACCGCCGCGAAGGACGTCGCCGGTGGGCGTGGTCGTCAACTCGCCGGTGAAGGCCATCCGCGTCTCTGTGCCTTCGGCGTTGATCGTCACGACGAATTCCACTTTCTTGCCGTCGACTTTCCCGACCAGTGGATACTCCCCGTAGCGCCCCGTATAGGTGCCCGTGAGCTTGTCGGTGTCCTGTTTCAACATCAGCACCGGACTCGACGTGCCCACCTCCATTTCCAGCGTCATCTGCCACTTGCCCGTCAGTGTGGTGGTTGCAGGAGCCTGCTGGGCGATCGCGGCGGTCGCGCCGGCAATCACGAGAAGCGCCGCCAGCGCACGCGGCATGACTACAGTCCCTTCATGCGTTCGGCTGTGAACGGGAAGGAACCCATGTCGCCAAGCGACACTGTCCCCGCCATCTTGCCTTCGGCGTTGATCTTCCCTTCGAAGTAGACTTCCAGCGCCGTGCCGCCGGCGTCGAAGCTGATGCTGAACCCAAGCACGCCGTCTTTGACTTCGCCGACGATCGCGGTGGGGCCCTGGGGACCATCAAGCGTACCCGTGACCTTGTTGTCGGCGTCCACCTTGACTTCAAGGACGACGGCCATCGCCCCCTGTGGGCTCTCGAGATTCATATTCCACTTGCCTGCCGGTGAGGCGGGTGCCTTGGCCGCCGGCGCAGCGGCGGGCGGCATGGGTTTCGCGGTGGCGGGCGGAGCCTGCTGGTGGGAGGCCAGCGCAGTTCCTCCAATCAGTACAACGGAGGCGATGGCGGCGATGATTGACTGCTTCATAACGAAATCTCTCCTCGGGTCAGGCTTTGGTTTTGCGGGCGCGGCGCCCGGGTGGCGATATTTTCTTCCTCTGCAGTTCGGCGAGTGTGAACTCCGTCGCCGGTTCGATAACCATCCAAAGCATAGCACTGGTGGCGCCTCCGGCGGCGCGCCGGTTGGTGAGCCACAGCTCGGGATCCTGCGCGGCCATGATGGCGGGAAAATCGTCATCAGCTTTGATGCGGAGGGGCGCAAATTCTGCGATGTCCAGGTCTCCGGACTACTCGTCCTTGCGTTTGATCAGCAGCCAGCTCGGCCCCGCTGATTTTTGGTCCGCGCGGGCGTAGCCGCGTGTGCGCACCAGCACCCGCGACCCCTTCAACTTGTAGCCGTCGAGCGTGAATGTGAGGTCACCTTCGCCAGTGCGGCATCCATATCCTGCGATTTGGGCGTCCACGTGCCCGAATCTCATACCACCACGACGCCCGCGCCGTACGCTTCTGGGGTCACGCCCTCGAACGAGCCGTCTCCGACGGAATGATCCTCCACCTGCTGGGCAAACCGGTTGATCTTTGAATCCAGCGACGATGCCTTGGGCACTGCCCATGACATGAATACACCGTGGTATTTGAGCCGCAGGTCGTAGTGCAGATGGCTTGCCAGATGTTTCTGCACGCAGAAGAAGAGCGCTTTGCCCTTCTTCTGCCGGCGGGCCTTGGTGTCATCGCCCTTGGGCTCAGGCGATTTCGCGAAGTTCCGCTTCTCCTGATACTGCTTCAGCGGCACGGCGGCCTCGCGTGATGCCTATTTGACTCCGTGCATCATCTGGGTCAGCTTGCCCGAGAACACGAGCATGATCACGCCGGCGACAACCCCGAACAATCCGACCACGCCGAAGAGGTTCTGCAGGGGCATCGACGCGTAGAGGCCGGCCATTTCACCGCCCATGTAGTTGCCCACTGATGCGCCAAGGAACCAGACGCCCATCATCAGGCTGATAATCCGAGACGGCGCGAGTTTGGTCATCGAGCTGAGCCCGATTGGGCTCAGACACAATTCCGCCCACGTGTGGATGAGATACGTGGCCGACAGCCACAGGGGACTCACAAGCCCGCCCCCGGCCGCCAGGTTTGCGGCCGGCACCAGCACCAGGAATCCGAGCCCGACGCCAATCAGTCCGTACGAGAACTTCACGGGGCTGGCCGGCTGCCGGTCGCCCATCTTCACCCACAGCCACGCAAACACCGGTGCAAACGCGACGATGAAGAGAGCATTGAGCGACTGGAACCACACGCTCGGGAAGGCCATGCCGAACAGTGTGTTGTTGGTCTTGTCGACGGCGAACAAGTTCAGGGTTGAACCCGCCTGCTCGAACACCGACCAGAAGAGGGCCGCCGCCACGAACATCACCGTGATGACCCACAAGTGGCTGCGCTCTTCGCGCGTCCAGTCATTGCCCGGACCTTTGAATAACCACCAGAAGAAACCGACCACCACTGCGATGAGGAGGTATAGGTAGCCGTCGGTGACCTGCTCGGGCGTGATGGCGAGTGAGCCGGAGGACAAGGCGAAGCTCAGGCCCACCAGCGCGACCAGGAACACGCCAAACCACATCGTCGCTGTGCGCTTCAGCTGCGCAAACGCCTCCGGCGACTTGGCGGGTGACGGAGCCATGCCCGCCTGGCCCAGCAGTCGGCCCGACGCGATGTACTGGATGAGGCCCAGCGTCATGCCAATGCCGGCCGCGCCGAAGCCCCAATGCCATGCCGAATTGGGATCCATGCCCATCCCGGTCAGCCAGGTGCGGAAGCCCTCGTTCTGCACCAGGTAGCCGGTGACGAGCGGGCCGATGAAGGCACCAAGGTTGATGCCCATGTAGAAGATGGAGAACCCGGCATCGCGCCGCAGGTCCTTCTGCTCATACAGGTGGCCGACGATGACGCTGATGTTCGGCTTGAGGAGTCCGGTGCCGAGGACCACGAGCAACAGCCCGAGGTAGAACGTGGCCGTGGACGGGAACGCGAGCGAGAAGTGTCCGGATGCGATGAGGATGCCGCCGTAGAGGACGGCGCGTCGCGGCCCGATCAGCCGGTCAGCCAGCCATCCGCCGGGGAGGCTCAGCAGGTAGACCGCCGACGTGTAGGTGCCGTAGATTGCGGTGCCCACCGGGACACTCAGCCCCAGCCCGCCGTCTTCGACCGACGCCACCATGTACAGGAGCAGGAATCCCCGCATCCCGTAGTAACTGAAGCGCTCCCACATCTCCGAGAAGAAGAGGGTGGACAGGCCACGTGGGTGGCCGAAGAATGAGGTGTCGGTGCTTACCACGTATCTATCCTCCTGAGGGGTGCGCTGGCGGATATTACTTCGGTTCGGGCACAAATCCGGGCGGAGTCGCGGCGCCGGTCCCGAAAAAATACTCCTCCATGTGTTTCGCCACCAATTGCTGCGCTTCCTTCTGAAACGGCAACAGGCGATACTCATTGAGGATCATCTTCATTTGTTCTTCCCACATGGTCCAGGCTTCGGCCGAAACCTGGTCGTGGATGCGTCGGCCCAGTTCGCCGGGCCAGGGTGAGGACGGCAGGCCGGGAAGAACACGAAGGAGCTTCACGCAATGCACCGTGCGTGGCGGAATGTCATCAGGCGTCATAGGCCGTCCGCATCTTACACGATGGCGGCGGTCATCTTGCTTCTGCTGGTCATGCCGACCCTGGCGCAGGCTCAGCACTTCGGCCGCAACAAAGTGCAATACCGCTCCTTCACATTCCAGATACTCGCCACCGAGCACTTCGACGTTTACTACTACCCCGAAGAAACCGAGAGCGCGGCCATCGTCGGCCGCATGGCCGAGCGGTGGCGATGGCGGCTGACACGATTCTTTAGTCATAACCTGCGCAGCCGGCAGGCGCTGATTTTGTATGCGGCGCCGGCGCACTTCGGCCAGACCAACGCCGTCGAAGGCCTGATCGGCGAAGGCACGGGTGGCGCCACCGAAGCTCTCAAACGGCGCATCGTCCTGCCGATGGCCGGGTCCCTGGCCGACACCGATCATGTGCTGGGGCATGAGTTGGTGCATGCCTTCCAGTTCGACATGACCGGCTCGGACCCGCGCGAATCAGAATTCACTTTGCCGGGCATCCTTCAATACCCGCTGTGGTTTGCCGAAGGGATGGCCGAGTACCTTTCCATTGGCCCCGTAGATGGCCAGACGGCGATGTGGCTGCGCGACGCCGCTCTGAGCGAGCGCCTGCCGCACGTGAAGGACCTGGACAACCCCCGGCTGTTTCCGTATCGATGGGGCCACGCGTTCTGGGCTTATATCGGCGCCACGTATGGGGACCGCGCGGTGGCGTCGATGCTGCGCTCGGCCGCCAACCCCCGGTTTGACATGACGGAGTTCGCCCTACAGCTAGGCACCGATCCCGACGCGCTGACGGAGGCGTGGCACACGTCCATTCGCAAGACAATTCAGGCGATGCAGGCCGACTTGCCCTGGCTCTCAAGCGAGCCCCGGTTGCTCATCAGTGAGGAGAACGGCGCAGGTCGCATCAACATCGGGCCGCGCGTGAGCCCCGACGGAAAACAGGTGGCATTTTTCTCGGAGCGAGATCGCTTTTCCATCGATCTCTACCTGGCCAGCACCGAGACGGGCCGCATCGAGCACAAACTCGTGGAGTCGGCCACCGACCCGCACTTCGACAGCTTGCAGTTTCTGAACTCCGCCGGGGCGTGGCGCCCCGATGGCCGTCAGTTCGTGATGACGGTCGTTCGCGGCGGTCGGCCGGTCCTCGCGTTTGTGGATCCCACCACCGCCCGGGTGGTTCGCGAACTCGTGTTGCCGGATCTGGACGATGCGATGAACCCGGCGTGGGCGCCCGATGGCCGATCGCTTGTGGTGAGCGGCAACCGCGGCGGACTGACTGATCTCTACCTCGTGAATCTCACCACCGGTCAGGGCACGGCGCTCACGTCCGACCCATTTGCAGACCTCGAGCCGATCTTCACGCCCGATGGCAAGACCATCGTGTTTGTGACGGAGCGGTTCAGCACGGACCTGGAGTCGCTCAGACCCGGCGCGCTCAGACTGGCGCGTGTCAACATCGACACCCGCGAGGTCCGGCCCATTCAGGCGTTTCTGCAAGGCAAACACCTGAGCCCGCAGGTGAGTGCCGATGGACGGACGATCACGTTCATCAGTGATCCTGATGGCGTGAGCAACCTCTACCAGATTGCGATTGACGGCGGGCCCGTGTCGCGCCTTACGGCGTTTGTCACCGGCATCGCCGGCATCACGTCCACCAGCCCGGCATTGTCATCGGCGCCAGGTGCCGGCCGCTGGGTGTTCAGCGTCTTCGAGCGCGATGGCCACGCCGTGTACGTGTTGGACGAAAAAGACGCGGTGGCAATGGTATCGCCCGAAGCGTCTCGCCTGGCCGCGCGGATTACGCCCGCCGTGCCGTCGCTCGCGTTGCTCAGCCGGGCGACTGGTGACGTAGCCCGGTTGCTGGCCGACCCCGCACCGGGTCTTCCACCTCTGGGTCCGGCCGGTGAGAGCACGGTGTACGACCGCAAGCTCACCCTTGATGTCGTGAGCCAGCCTACGGTGTATGCCGGCGTCAACTCGTTCGGGGGATTTGGGGGAGGATCGATTGCGGCGCTTTTCAGCGACATGCTGGGCGACCGCGTGCTGGCTGTGGACGCGGCCGTCGACAGTAATGTGGATGACCTTGGCGCAGGGCTGACGTACATCAATCGGCGCCACCGATGGAACTGGGCCGCGTCGCTGCGCGCCGAACCGTACCGCGCCGGATATCTCGACTTCGTGGACAGCGAAGACGGCACCACCACCGTCAGGGAAGTGATCGACCGCCAAATCTATCGCGGGGGGTCGCTTATTGCGGCGTTTCCATTCAGTCGGTCGACGCGGTTCGAGATTGCCAGCAGCGCCAATACGGTGGCCTTCAAGCGCCAGGTACGCGAACGGGTGTACGACATCGAGGACCAGACCGAGATCCGCCGATCAGAGTCCAATGAACGGCTGGCCGATTCGCTGCATCTGGGCGAAGTGCGCGCGGCTATCGTGCATGACACATCGTTTTTCGGGGCCACGAGCCCGATTCTTGGATCCCGCTCGCGTTTGGAGGTCCGTGACACCCGCGGCTCCCTGCACTTCATGACGGCGATGGCGGATTGGCGCCGCTACTCGATGCCCGTGCGCCCAGTGACCTTTGCGGTGCGCAGCCTTCACATCGGGCGTTACGGCCGCGATGGCGAGAATGTTCAACTCGCCAAATACTACGCCGGCCATCAGTCGCTGGTGCATGGGTATGGCTTCGGGGCGTTCAAGCCAGGAGAGTGTGGCGCGTTTGAACGTACGGGGTGTGCCGTATTCGATCGCCTCGTCGGCAGCCGCGTCCTGGTCATGAACGCGGAAGTGCGCGCGCCGCTGTTGGGCCTGTTCCGTGGGGAAATCCACTACGGGTCGTACGTGCCGCTGGAAATCGCTGCGTTCTTCGACGCGGGCGTTGCGTGGTCGGAAGGCTCGAAGCCGACACTATTTGGCGGCGACCGAAATCTCGTGCGCAGTTACGGCGCGGCCCTGCGCGCGAACATCTTTGGCTTCCTCACTTTGGAACTCGCCGCCTCACGTGCCATCGACCGCGCCGGCCGTCCCCTCAAGTGGCAACTGGGAATTGTGCAGGGCTTCTAGTTCAGCACCTTACGGATTGCCACCTCCACGCGCGCGTCGTTGAAACACGCGCCGCCGGCAAGGTCCGTCAGGGTGTCGGGCACCAGTGCATTTGATGATGCGCCGTTCTCAGTGCTGCGCGCCCATAGGCCCTTGGGCAGCGACACCACGCCGGTCCGCACTTCGGGTGTGATGGTGACCTCGCACCAGACTTCGCCCAGCGTGTTGAACACGCGCACCGGATCGGCGTCTTCAATGCCGCGCGGTCTTGCGTCGTCGGGGTGCATCTTCAGCCGAGCGATGCCGGGACGGAATTCGCCGAGCGTGGACGACACCGTGTGCGCGCTTGCCGGCGAGATCAGGGCGAGTGGGTAGGCGTCGGTGGCGGGGTCCGGCTGAAACGCATAGAGGCCTGCGGTGGTGGGCAGGTCTGCAGGAAATAGGTGCACTTTTTGGTCGGTGGTCTTGGGGTGGACGTCTGCGAACTGGATCGGTGCGCCGTTGGCAGGGCCGCGGGCCACACCGCCGTCGCCGATAATGGAGGCGATGTCTCTTGGCAGTTGCGCCGTCACCTCAAGCAGAGCCTCAGTCTGGCCAAGCGGGTCTTCCTCCGCCTCGTGCTGCCCCAGCCGCACGGCGAGTTCTCTGAACACTTCGTGATTCGGACGCGCTTCGCCGACCGGCTCAATCACCGGCTGGACGATATGGAAGTGATAGGCGCCGTAGCCCCTGACCAAGTCGTAATGCTCGAGGAAGGTTGTGGCAGGCAACACCACATCGGCGTATTTGGCGGAGTCTGTCATGGTCTGTTCAAAAACCACGGTGAAGAGGTCTTTTCGCTCGAGGCCGCGCTTCACGCGGTTTTGATCGGGCATGGTTGCCAGCGGATTGCAGTTGTAGACGAACAGCAGCTTCACAGGTGGGTCGGTATATTCGGTGAGCGCCCGGCCAAGCTGATTCATGTTGACTACGCGCGTCTTCGGCACCGGCGACTTGATCCAGCTCTCGGCTGCCTGTCCATACGCGGCCGCATTGCTCATCGTGTAGCCGCCGCCGCGCACGCCGAACTTCCCGGCAACGGCTGGCAACGCAAGAATCGCCATCGTGGCTGCGCCACCGTTGCGGTTGCGTTCCTGGCCCCAGCCACAGCGAATCACTGCGGGTGATGTGTTGGCGTACCAGTCTGCCAGCAGGCGCAATTGACTCTCGTCAATCCCCGCGACGGCAGCGGCACGTGCAAATGTCCAGGACGCGGCGGCTGCCCGCAAACTGTCTGCACCGGTCGTGTGCGCGCTGAGGAATGAGCGATCGGCGCGCGCTGACTCGAACAAGTCGCGAATGAGCGCAAGCGCCACCCCCAGGTCTGAGCCAGGCTTGACGGGCAAGTGCAGGTCTGCCGTGCGCGCGAGCGGCGTGCGGCGCGGATCGACAACCACCACCCTGGCGCCGCTCTTCTGCGCTTGCTTGATGTGGCTCATCAGATGGATCCCCGAGGCCGGCGGGTTTGCACCCCAGACGACGATGAGCTTCGCGTGCGCGTAGTCTTCGTACGCGACGCCGGCCATTTTGCCGTACATCGCGTCGGCGGCTGCGCTTGTCGGGGCGGCGCACACCGTGCGCGCCAGATGCGAGGCGCCAAACTGCCGAAATAGCCGGGCGTCTTCCAAATCGTTTGTGAGGAACCCGTTTGACCCGCCGTAGTAGAAGGGGAGCACCGACTCCGCGCCAAACTCCGCGCGCACCTGCTGCATGCGTTCAGCCACCAGGTCCAGCGCCTCGGCCCAGGGTACCACGGTGAAGTCGCCCCGGCCTTTCGGGCCGCGCCGCACGGCTGGATACAGCACGCGTTCGGACGAGTACACCCGCTGGTCGAATTTACGGACCTTGCCGCAGATAAATCCGTCGGTGGACGGCGCCGCATGGCTGCCGTCGATCTTCTGGATGCGGCCTCCCTCCACCGTCACCGCCAGGCTGCAGCAGTCAGGACAGTCAAGTGGGCATGCGGTCTGCACAGTGGAGCGCCCCCAGGAGGCGGGCGGTCTGACGTCGGTGTCGGCCATGGGAGATGAGTGTACGATGAGCCATGGCCAGCTTCCAGCGGCGTTTCATTGGCGCTGTGCGTCTTTCAGCAGACACCTACGAAGACGTGGAGCAGGACCCATCGGCCATGCCGCAGGCCGCGCTTGTGGTAGTGGTCGCCAGCATCACGACCAGTGTCGCGTGGTATTTCGGCATCGGTTCCGGCTGGTGGATTGTGCAAGGCGCCGTTCAGGCGCTGGTGGGCTGGTTTGCCGGGTCCGCCGTGTTGTGGGTCATAGGCACGCGCATCCTCCCGGGAAAAGAAACAGAAGCCACCCTCGGACAGTTGCTGCGTACGGTCGGCTTCGCGCAGGCTCCTGGGATCTTCGGTCTGCTGGTGGTGATGCCGGTTGTCGGCCTCTTCATTCCGTTTCTGGTTGGCGGTTGGGTGATTGCGGCGACGTTTGTCGCGGTGCGCCAGGCCCTCGATTACGACGATACCTTCAGGGCCATTCTGGTCTGCCTGCTGGGGTGGCTGGTCGCTGTGGCCGTGGTATACCTGACTGGCCTCGGCGCCACCCGGGTGCAATAAGCCATGAGCCGCGTGCGCGTGCGCGGCTGGTGGTTGTTCTCGCTCCTGGTGCTTGCGGTCATGGCCATGCCGTGGCCGTCGTGGCTGATCGAAGCCGTATATTCCCGGCGCATTTATCCGCTGGTGCAGCGCGCCATGACGGGAGCCAGCAATCGCGTCGGCTGGGCGATCATTGACGTGCTGATCACCGCGGCGGCGCTATCTGTGCTGTGGCGCCTGTGGCGCACATTCACGCAAGCCCGTGAGATCGGGATCGTGTGGGGCGTGTGGGAGCTGACACGTCGGCTACTGCGCACCAGCGCATTGCTCGGACTGGTGTTTCTGGCGGTGTGGGGCCTCAACTACCGGCGCGTGCCTCTAGAAACCACGCTGCGAGGCGCAACGAGCGCAACACTCTCTGCCGCCGACATCCGCGCGCTCGCCGACGCGGCCGCGGCTGGGTCCCGCGTCACGCGCCCGCCAGATGAGGGTGGGGGAGATCGGTCGTACGCTTCCGTGGCGGCACGGCTGACTGGTCCATTTCAGCAGGCGTTGCAGCACCTCGGCATGCCGGCAGTCGCCATCGGGCGGCCCAAATCCTCCGTCGTCCTCACGCCCTTCTTCACTGCGGCCGGTGTCACCGGAATGGTGAATCCGCTCGTGCTCGAATCGATTGTGCATCCCGATCTGCTGCCGTTTGAGCGGCCTATGGTGCTGGCCCACGAATGGGCTCACCTCGCGGGATTCGCCGATGAGGCGGATGCATCAGCCTTGGGGTGGCTCGCCTGCACGCTTGGCGACCTCGACCTCGTGTACAGCGCGCATGTCTTCGTCGTGATCGAGACGGCCGGCGCAATGCCACGATCGGGCTGGCGCGACGTTCGTGCTCAGCTTGACCCGGGCGTCATTCGCGATCTGGACGCGCTGACCGCGCGGCTCACCAAACAACAGCCCCTGGTGCGCGACACGGCATTCAAAGTGTACGACGGGTATCTGCGATCAAACCGTGTGGCCGATGGTGTGCAGAGTTACTCACGCGTGTTACGCGTGTTGGCTGCGATGCCGCGCGGCACGGGCTGAAGCTCATGCCCTGCGTACGGTGCGTCAGCTGATGTTGAGATCGAGCCTGGCGGCCAGTTCCCGTAGCCACGCCACCAGTCGCTGTTGATTCCCGGGGCCGGTCAGCATCAGCTGCTTCTGTACGGGCCTCAGGGATCGGAGCGCCGCATCGGTGTGCTCGACATAGCCGGGCCTTCGCCACAGTAGGGGCGGGTCAGTGGCAACCGGCGTGGCCACGACCACTTCGATCGCGCGCGTGATCGCCTCGTCGAAGTTGCCGCCCGGGTGGCCCAAATCGGCATAGGCCGCATCGAACAGGTCCTTCACGTTCACATAGAGCTGCGCGGCATCAGACGAGCTGACGGATACCAGCGCGTTTGTCGGGCCGCTCCAGCGCGGATAGCTAGCGCTATCGAGCCGGCCTTGCTGATCGCCGACGATGGTGAGACGGGTGGTGGGCCGGAGCACAGCCAAGGGAACGACGGGGGTCTTACCGTCGCCGATCTGGACGACCGCCAGCACGGCTGCGCGAACGAGGCCGTCTGTGGCGAGTAAGCGTGCGAGCATCGGATGTTTCGAGAGTGTGGCGACGGCGTCACGAAAAATCGCATCCGACCCGTCCAGCGCCGGCAGCTCCCAGGGCTGTCGTTGCGGACGGTTCGACTTCACCGCACCTTCGGTAGCTGCCGTGGGCGGGGGCGACACCTGCTCGGGCTGCGAGCGCGTCATCCACCAGAATCCCAGCCCACCGCCAGCGACGAGCGCGAGCGCTGCGACGCCGATCCATCGCGTCGGGGACCCGCCACTGGGCGGCACGCGCGGCGGGGCCGGTGCCAACGAGGGAGTCCGGGTCAGTGGCAAGTCTTCAAAAGCCATAGCTCCCTATACTACGCCCGGGTCTTCTCCGTTGACGCCGGGCGCGCGACGGCAATCGCTCACTCCACTCGGGCCCAGGCCCAATCCCACCCCTCGAGGCCTTTGTCGTTGACGGCCTTGACGGCGATGCGCGTGCCGGCCGGTAACGAGGGCAGTGCCACGGTGGGTCTGGTGACGATCACACGCGTCCGCAGGGGATCGTTTTCGGGTCCATACGCCACGATGTACTGCCGGATGCCTGTTTCAGGCGACCTTGTCCATGTGAGCGACACGCCGCTCGCGGCCTTCGTGACCACCAGGCCCTTGAGTCGCGACGGGCTCGACGCCAAATACATCAGGGTCGCGGCCGTGACCTTTGCCGTCTCGGTCACCTGCACATGGTTGATCGTATCCAGGTAATCCGTCGACTGGTGGTAGTTCGGATTCGCGAGGATGGGGTACGACCCGATGCCACCGACGATGTCGCCCCAGGCGTCATAGAACGCCTGCGCGTCGGTGCCCCGGTAGTACTTCGTGTCGAACAACACGATGTCGGTGAACTGGATCGCCGCGCCGTGCTGGATGTCACGAATGCCGGGGTTGGAGTAGCGGATGGTGTTGTTGAGCTGCGGACCTTCTCCGGCCCAGCCGATCATGTCGTTGTTGAGCGCGCCCACCACGTTCCACTTCGCTTCGGCCGAGCGGCGTACGAACTCGCGGCTGCCGAGCAGGCCGGCTTCTTCACCGGTGAACGACGCGAAGATGATCGTCGCGGGCATGGGCGTGCGCGCCAGCATCCGCGCTGCTTCAAGCAACGCCGTGGTTCCCGACGTGTCATCGTCGGCGCCAGGACCAATGGCGACCGAGTCGAAGTGGCTGCTGACAACATAAATCAGGTCGGGATCAACTGTGCCGCGTAGTGTGGCCAGAACATTGGCGGTCTTGCCGCCAAGCGCATTGGCCGGAGTGAAACTCTGCTGCTCGGGCGTGTAGCCGAATGACGCATAGGCGCGCATCAGGTAGTCGATGGCTTTGGCGTTGCCGGGCTGCGTAATGTGCTTCGAATCGAAGCCGTAGAGCGCCTTGGCATGTTCAAAGACGCGCGTCACCGAACTTGCACGTGTCACCGAACGGACTGCGGCCGCGATAGGCGCGAATGCTCTCGTTGTGCGGTCGCGCAGTTCGGTCTCGTGTGCAAGATTGGCGGTGAGACGATCGATGACTTCGCTGACGTTGATTGTGCGCGATAGGTTGCTCACGTAGATACCGCGCTCGGGCGAGACGGTGTCGCCGTCACGATCAGCCACGATCAAGACGCGCGAACCGTCGGCCGAAGGCAGCCATGAATATTCGGGCACCACGGTACGAATGGTGTTGTTGTGAAAGAGGCGTCGCCGTGTGTCCGTAGTCAGGTCATAGACCTGCGATCGACGATGGCGCGGTTCGCCCATCATGCCGATGAGTGTGGTGTTTGTGAGGAAACGCGGCAGGATGTCGTGCTGGATGTCGCGCGTCACCCGGGTGTGCGTGGTCCCTTCAGAAACATAGAGTTCCCAATCGGTGAAGTGCATCAACTGGTAGGCCACGCGTCGGCCGTCGGGCGAGAGTGACGGCGCCTCCAGCCGCTCTCGTCCCGTGCGGACTACGTTCACGGCGTCAGACAATGTGGGCGACGTATTGAGCGTGTAGGCATCAGCAGTTCGATTGATCCACGCGATGGTGCTGCCGTCAGCTGACAGCATAGGCGCCGTCCCAGTGATGATGCGGGTGCTTTTCGTCGCGAGGTCCAGCACGGCGAACGACGCGGAAGCGCCGCCGGGGCCACCGGCTCGGCCCGCACCGCCGGCCCGTCCTCCGGCTTGTCCATCCTGTCCTGCCGGCGCGGCTGCGGCTGGGGTGGTTGGCGGTCGGCGGAAGGGCGCGGCACCGCCGGTGTTGTAAAGGAGGGCCGCTCCCTTAGGATCAACAGCGAGGAGTGTCTTGAATCCCGCATCCTCGGTGAGGCGCTGCGGCGCGGCGCCGTCGCTCGCAAGATAGATGTCGGACCGGGCCAGATTTGCGACGTCGGCACCGACAAAGAATACCGAGCGGTTATCGGCCGCAAACGTCGGAGTGGCTTTGGCAAGTCCCGCGGTGGCAATGACGCGCTCGGTACGCGAGGCGAGGTCACGCACCACAAGGTCGCCACTGGTGGCCAGCAGCCATGCCGCCTGCAGTGTGGCCGCCTGCCGTTCAGGGGTGTTGGGTCCGGGGGTAACCAACGCTTGCTGTGCGGCCGTCCATTCGGCGCTCTGCGGTGGGCGGATCCACACCAGGTGTGTGCCGGCTGCATTCACCGCCGCACCTGCGCCCTGAAGCTCGACCGCCGCAGCAGGCGGGCCGGCGCCATCAGGCACACGCACGATTCGGGTAATGGGGGCGGTGACCGGTCCCGTTTCAAAGGTGACCAGGCGCCCATCGGCTGACAGGCGCGGCACGCGGCCGTCATTTGCGATGGTGGCCGACGGATAGTACTCGCCGGTCAGGAGCGCCACCCGCTCGAGGTACTCGGCGGCGGCCGGTGAACGCATGATCGTCAGCAGGTGCGGCAGGGCCATGTGGTAATCGCCGGCCTCCCAGTCGTTGACGGCCTGCCGCCAGCGATCCGCCGGGACGGTAGGGCCGGATTGCGCGCGCGTTGCGACGAAGGTAGAAATCACGAGAACGCCGGTCACGAGCGACGCGATCAGAAATCGAGTGGGAATGCGACCCAGGTTCGCCATCCGAACATCATAGGCCGACACTCCACGGAAGTGCCACAATGGTAGGACATGACTCCGACTGTCCTGCAGGCGATCAATAAACAGATTTCAAACGAGTTTTCCGCGTCTTTTTCTTACCTGGCCATGGCGGCCTGGTGTGAGCACCACCAGTTCACCGGCGCCGGGCACTGGCTGCGGGTGCAGAGCCAGGAAGAGCACACCCATGCCATGAAACTGTTTAACTTTGTGCTCGCGCGCAACTATCAGGCGAGCGTCACCGGCATCGAATCCCCCAATGGCGGATTCGGGTCCTTGCTCGATGTGTTTGAGTCGGCTCAGAAACAGGAGCAGGCCGTCAGCCGCCAGATCGACGGACTCTACGAACTGGCGTTTACCGAAAAAGTATTTGCCGCGATGGCCGAACTGCAGTGGTTTGTGACTGAGCAGGTCGAGGAAGAAAAGACCATCCGCGAAATCGTCGCCAAATTGCGGATGGTGAAGGACGACCCGTCGTCGCTCCTCGATCTCGACCGGGAACTGGGGGCTCGCGCCACTGAACCCGCGGTTGGGACGTAGCGCGCTACGTTCGGTTTTTGAGTCCGGCGAACGCGGTGTCGGTCGACGGAAACATCTCGACGATCCCTTCGAGGCCGGCCACCGTCAGCAGGTCGGTGATGCGCGCCGTGGCGCCGGCCAGCACGAGCCGCCCGCCATGCCGTGACACCGTCACGTGGGCGGCGATAAGTTCGCCAAGCCGTGTGCTGTCGATGTACGGGACCTGTGACAGGTCCAGCAGGACGGTAGTGGCGCCGCCCGCCACGGCGTCCACCGTGGCTTTTTTCAGGCCTCCGGGCTCTTCGCCCACTGTGAGGCGGCCCACCAGCCGCAGGATGGCCACCTGACCGTCGCGTGATGTGTAAATTTCCATAGCTGCAGCGGCGATTGTATCCGGGTCGGGTAAGATTGGCGGCATGTCTTCCATTGCTTCCCTCAGTGCTGTCCGTCGTGTGCCACCCGCCATCAATGAACCCATCAGGGCCTATGCGCCCGGCTCCCCAGAGCGGGTCGAGCTCAAGGCTCGCCTGACCTCGATGGCGACCGAGCGGGTCGAAATCCCGCTCATCATCGGTGGCAAGGAAATCCGGACGGGCAAGACAGGGCAGTCGGTGATGCCCTTCAAACATGGCCACGTGCTGGCCGAGTACCACATGGCATCACCTGAACACGTGCAACAGGCGATTGCCGCGGCACTCAAGGCGCGGCAGGAATGGGCGGCGTGGCCGTGGGAAGACCGTGCAGCGGTGATTCTCAAGGCCGCAGAATTGCTGGCTACCACATGGAAAGCCACGGTCAATTCGGCGACGATGCTGGGCCAGGCCAAGACGGCGTTCCAGTCGGAGATTGACGCCGCGTGTGAACTGATCGACTTCTGGCGCTTCAACGCGCAGTACGCGCAGGAGATCTACAGCGAGCAGCCGGCCAATGGCCCCGGCGTGTGGAATCAGCTGGAGTATCGCGCACTCGAGGGCTTCATCTACGCCGTCTCACCCTTCAACTTCACCGCGATCGGCGGCAACCTCTCGAGCGCCCCGGCGCTGATGGGCAACACCGTCGTCTGGAAGCCCGCGTCCTCGGCGATGCTGAGCGCGTATTACGTCATGCGAATTTTCGAGGCGGCCGGCATGCCCCCAGGTGTCATCAACTTTGTGCCGGGTGGCGCCGGCCCGATCACCAATACCGTGCTGGCTTCGCCTGATTTGGCTGGCATCCACTTCACGGGCAGCACAGAAGTCTTCCAGAGCATGTGGAAGACGGTGGGCGAGAATATCGCGAACTACAAAACCTATCCGCGCCTGGTGGGTGAAACCGGCGGCAAGGACTTCATCATCGCGCACCCGTCGGCCGATCCTCAGGCGGTGGCTGTGGCTATTGTCCGTGGTGGATTCGAGTATTCGGGACAGAAGTGCTCGGCGGCCAGCCGCGTCTACATTCCGCAGTCGCTATGGTCCGAAGTGCGCGACCGCACGATCGGCATGATGAAGCAGATCAGGATGGGCGACCCACGCGACTTCCGCAACTTCCTGAGCGCGGTGATCGATCGCAAGGCGTTCGATCGGATCAGCGGATACCTCGAGCACGCCAAGGGTACCGCGAAGGTGCTGCAAGGCGGCGGTTGCGACGCGTCAGAGGGCTATTACGTTGAGCCGACGCTGATTCAGACCGACGATCCGGCGTACCGGCTCCTGTGCGAGGAAATCTTCGGACCCGTCGTCACCGCGTATGTGTATGCGGACGCGAAGTGGCACGAGACCATGGAGATTCTCGACAAGACGTCGCCGTACGCGCTGACCGGCGCGGTGTTCGCGACCGAGCGATCGGCCGTGCGCGAAGCCACAAGCGCGCTGCGAAACGCCGCCGGCAACTTCTATATCAACGACAAGCCCACAGGCGCGGTAGTGGGGCAGCAGCCTTTCGGCGGTGCGCGGGCGTCGGGCACCAACGACAAGGCCGGCTCGCGGTCGAACCTCAATCGGTGGGTCAGTACCCGCACGATCAAGGAAACGTTCGTGTCGGCCACCGACCACAGCTACCCCTTCATGGGCGCTGAATAGATTGACCCGACGGCTCGGGCTTGAGGAACAGCCCGAGGACTATGCGCGTTCGGCCTGATTACACCGGGCGGTGAACGCGTTCGCATCCGCCAGGTGGCGAAGTATGAAATCCGCACGGCCGGGATCCGCCGTGTGTACAAGCAGGCACGCGGCGGTTTCCACCGCGCGATGCCACGCGCGCAATCCTTCTCCCTGGTACGCGGTCCAGTTCGCGAACGCGTGAGCTGCGAGATATCGGCGCATCACCACGTCTTCCACCGGAGGCGATGTGCTCGTCGACAGCGCTTCGAGTGCCTGGGGTCGCCAGGCTTCGGGGACAGTCGCGATGGCATCAGCGCAACGCTGGGTCACGACCGTTGAAGGCGGCTCGGCCGGGACGGGTGTGTGATCGCGTGCGCGATCAAACGCGTCGCCGATATGTTCCATCAGCGGCCGTGGGCCGACTCTCCATTCGCGCACGTCCTCCACAACCAACGCGAGTCGTGCGAGCGGGCTGGGCGCGTCGCTGATCAACGCCACCGCCAGTTCTTCGAACAACCACCAGCTGTCCCAGTCCATCACCAGCCGCGCGTGCAGCAGAGGCGGCAGTGTTGGGTCTGCAGTGAGACCGACATATTCGCCCGTATCCGGGAAGCCGGGGGCGTTGACGGCGATCGTGATTGGTTCCAACGGCGAGGCTGACAGCTCGGCAGCAGTCGGGCAGTAGTGGGACAGTGTCATCGACACCCCGCGCGGATCGCGGACTGACTGTCGCGGAAACTGCCGGCACGCGAGCGGCAATGCGGCATGGCCCAGCACACGCTGAATCCGGCAGCCTCCCTGCGGGCTGCGGTCATGAAACACGCACTCGCCATGCGTACTCGCCAGCAACGTCGGCCCATCCGGTTCCGGCCCCGCCGGCATCAACCCGCGAGATCGGAGCTGCACCAGCTCTGCAGGCTCCACCGCAATCGGCCACCCCGACGAACAACATCGCCCACGATGCTTACATCCGTACGACGCGTGAAACGACAGGACTCTGACCGTCATGGATTTCGTAGCGCGGCCTGTTCCTCAAGGCCGCGATGCACCCCAGGGCCCCTGGACCTCGACAGGTGGCGCCTACCGCCCACTCGTGATTGGCCGTAGGAGCGTCCGCAGGAGTTCTAGCCGCCAGGCCCCGTGCTCCGGATTGTGGTAGTTGAACGGCCGCTCCTGTGGCAGCAGCATTGAACGATCCTTCGCAGGCTCAAACGACGTGCCTTCGTGCCACTCATTGAACGTGGTGAGATAGGTGAGAAAGAACCGTCGTGCCGAGTTGTTGCGACGCGGGTCGGCCTGCAGCTGCATCGTGGTTTCGAGGCTTTCGTGCATACGGAGGCGTGACGCCGATTCGGCTGTTTCACGCGAGGTGGCCGACAACCAGTCGATGGGTCCAACCGGCGGTTCAAACGGCTGTGGCACGTCACACACATCGGCAGGCGTGACCGGCACGTAGCCATCGAAGCCGCAGTTCATCGCAAACGAATACAACAGGTTGTTGTCGCCGAAGTCCGTCGCTGCCCTCGGCCACGTCGTCGGCCGCACAAAACTGTCGTAAATGGCGATGCCATCAAAACCTCCAGCTGCCGTACGCCCCACATCAAGGGAGTCGGCCAGCAGCACGATCCGGTCGAACACCGGCCGCACGTTTTCGCGCACCGCATCCGTCTGCCGCCGCCAGACGGAGTCAGCCGTGTAGTCGGGCACGGTCCTGACCACACCCAGACAGTCCACGGCAGTGGGGGGCACGATGGTGCGGAAGGTTTTGAGGACAGGCGCAGCGGGCCCTGTGCCGTGATCGAGCAGCAGGAAACAATCCCAGCGCCGCCGTTCGCCGTACTCGCGCAGCAGATAGTTGATATCGGACGCGTAGAACAGCGCACGGTCCGCACGATACGGCTCGAGATGGAACGTGACGTGGATATCGTGCGCGCGCATCACATCCATAATCAGCGGCGTCGCGCGGTTGGTGTTCGAGTCTCGGCCCCACCAGCTGATGGCGATCGCACCCACGCCTGCGTCGGCCATCCACCGCGCATGTTGTTCCACCACGGCCAGGTCCATCGAGTGATACGGCCCCAGTGCCGGCATCATCGTCGAGGCGATGCTGTACGGTGGTGTATGGCCCTTTTCTGCCCAGTGGAAGTACGGGGTGGTCTCGTACCATGGGTAGTACTCGAACACGAAGTGGCGACGCAGATTCGGGAACACCGCGCGCAAAGCAGTCGCGGAGTGTGATGGCCGCGCCCGCGCAAAGCCCTCGGGGATGAGGCGTTCGCCGGTGCGGGGATCGAAGCGGGGACGCTGCTGCGTCGGTGGCCGCAGGGACTGTTCGACAGCGCCACGGGCTGAGTCGGTGGAAACATTTCCCGACCTGAGCGACGCTCCGACTGATGAGTCGCCACGCCACTGGCGCACCGGATCCGGAAATCCCGCGTAGGCGTCGCTGACGCTGGGTGGGCGACCGTTGCCGAATTTTACGAGCGCCGCGGCCGGGACGGCCGCAAGGCCAGCCTTCAGCAGCTCGCGGCGGGTCAGACGAGACACATCACGAGTATAGGTTGGAATCGTTGCCGGGTCTGAAGACCCGGCAACCCGCAATCGGGTGCGCCCGTCATCCGCGTCGAACCGAAGCCGTGACGTCTCCTGTGGGAAATGCGGAAGGAGGTTGATCCGATCGGGTGGACGGATTAACGACGTTACGCTACCTGACTCATCTGTGCGAACCGTTTTTCGGAGGCGGCTGGACTGATCCGACCCGCCGACGAATGTCGCCGCAGGGATTCGAGCTGGATGCCAAAAAGAAACTCGTCAACGCGAACAGAACTTTCACGCGTCGCCCAACGAGAACCTCATCCTGACGGTTTCCGGGGGAATCTGGTGCCGGAGGAGGGAATCGAACCCACACTCGCCGTTAAGCGAACAAGATTTTGAGTCTCGCGCGTCTGCCAGTTTCGCCACTCCGGCCGGAGGGCAAGGAGCAGAGTATAGCAGGGGACATGACCGGACTTCTTTTACGCTGGATTGGTAACTCCTTGGCCATCCTCTTTGTCGCCTGGCTGTTCGA
>SYFT01000064.1 GCA_005799825.1 Acidobacteriota bacterium
ACGCCGACCTCACACCAGAGGCGCAGCGCCGCGCAAAGCCGCTCATCGTGCCCGACATGCGATCGTCGAGTCTTCTTGTGGCCGGCGGCCCGGAGGACACGCAGGCGATCACGGACCTCGTGGCTCGACTCGAGGCACTTCCCGCGAATCCTGCGGTCGGCGTGCATGTGCTCGCGCTCGCTTCGGCGCGCGCCGAGCAAATCGCGCCGCGCGATGGGGTCGAGGCTCGCGAGCGGTTCGTCGAAAAGGACGACGCGTGGACCGAGCGAAACGGCCCGCGCGATTGCAGCGCGCTGACGTTGACCGGGTCACTCGGCGACGTCATGAAGGAATCCGCGCGCATTGCCTTGTCCTGGTTCCGTACGCACGCGTCAGCGTTCGGCGTGGATCCGCAGTTCTACAAGGATTCCGAGATCCACCTGCATGTGCCGTCGGGCGCCATCCCAAAGGACGGACCGTCGGCCGGCGTCACGATGGTGGTGGCGATGGCGTCGGCTCTGTCAGGCCGCCCGGTGCGCGGCGATGTGGCCATGACGGGGGAGGTCACGCTCTCGGGCCGCGTGCTGCCGGTCGGCGGCATCAAGGAAAAAGTTTTGGCGGCGCGGCGTAATGGCATTCATCGCGTCATCATGCCCAAACAGAACGAGACCAACGTCCGCGAGGATCTGACGGATGAGATTCGCAGCGGATTGACGGTGCACTTTGTGACCGAAGTGGACGAAGTACTGGCGATCGCGTTGACCCCCGCGGGTGCCTCGAAGAAGCTCAGCCTAGTCTAGGGCTGTCCCTATTCTGCCGTGATCGCCAGCGACAGACCAACGACGGTCTTCATATCCTTTACGCGGCCGTCGGCGATCATCGCCCGGAGGTCGGCCAGGCTGACCGTCGCCGGTTTAATCTGTTCGTCTTCGTCGCGGGCAATTGGCCCGGCGGGCACTGACAGGTCGTCGCACAAATAAAAGTGCATGATCTCGTCGCAGAAGCCCGGCGTGGAATACCAGGACGCGAGCAGGGTGACCTTGCCCGGTGTGAGGCCGATCTCTTCTTCGCACTCACGCACCACGGCCGTGTCTGGTGATTCGCCCTCGTCGAGGCTGCCGGCCGGTAGTTCCCAGATCCACTGCCCAAGTACCGGACGGTATTGGCGAATCAGGACGACGTGGTCTGGGGCTGGGCGGGCGATGATCACCACGGACCCACGATGGCGCACGGCCTCGATCGCCACCGTGCGGCCGTTGTCGAGCGTGACCGGCTCGCGCTCCACGCGAATCACACGCCCTTGAAACATCACTTCGACAGCGTCGTCGGTTGCCACAGTCAGTACGCTTCCGTCAGGCCCGGGCCGCAGTGTGGCGCAGGGCGGTAATCACACGATGAAGATCGGGTGGCAGTGGTGCCTCAAACGTCATCATGCGTCCGTCTGAAGGGTGCGCGAATGACAAGCGCGCGGCATGCAGGAAGGGTCGGGTTAGTCGCGCCACCGCCGCGAGGTGCGTCGGCAGGCGCTTGTGGACGCCGCCATAAAGGGCATCGCCGACTAGCGGAAAACCATGTTCGCTCAGGTGCACGCGAATCTGGTGCGTGCGGCCGGTGCCGATCGACACGCGCACGAGCGAGACGCCGCGCAGTACTTCCACGTCGATGACATCTGTCAGGGCAGTGCGGCCTCGTTTGGCCCGGCCCGACATCCGCTGCCGATGGTTGGGATCGCGCCCTAACGGGTCGTCGATATGCAGCCCCACTTGTGGCGCATGCCACACCAGCGCCAGGTATTCCTTGCCCACCAGTCGATCGTGAAACTGTGCCGACAAGGCCCGATGGGCGCGATCGTGTTTTGCCACCACCATCACGCCCGACGTGCCGCGATCCAGCCGATGCACGATGCCCGGCCGCTCGGAGCCGCCGATACCGGACAGGCCGGTCACATGGTGCAGCAGTGCATTCACGAGTGTGCCGGTCGCGTGGCCGGCGGCCGGATGCACCACCATCCCGGCAGGTTTGTTGATGACCACGATGTCGACATCGTTGTGGAGGATGGCGAGCGGCAGGTCTTCCGCCCCAGGCGTGGCCGGCAGGGGCGGCGGCACATCTACTTCGACCACAAGATCCGTGGTCACGGCGAGGCTGGCCTTGGGGTCTCCGGCCGACAACGAGACGTGTCCGTCTCGAATCAACCGCTGAATCTGCGAGCGCGATACGCCCTCCAGATGGGTGGTGAGGAACTGATCGAGCCGCGCGCCGGCGTCGACCGCGCCGACTTCCAGTCGGGTGCGTGCGGCCATGGTGTGGCGATCAGGCCTTCGCGGCCTGCCCACGACGCCGCAGCCAGGCCAGCATGATCAGGCTGAGCGGCACCAGCAGCAGTGACACGAACTGCGATGTGGAGAGCCCGGCCATCACCGTGCCGCGGCCCGCGTCACCGCGGTAGAACTCGATCACGAACCGTGAAATGCCGTAGAGCATCAGGTAGGCCCAGAAGGTGCGGCCCGCAAACGGTCGTCCTTTCCGCTCGGTCAACAGCAGGACGGCCAGGATTAGCAGTTCGGCGCCGGCATCGTACAACTGCGTGGGATGGAGTGGAATTCCGAGCGGCGTGCCGACGTTAGTGGCGGCCAGCGGATTCGTGAAGGTGATCGCCCACGGCACGTCGGTGGAGCGGCCGTAGCAGCAACCGGCCAGGAGGCAGCCGAATCGGCCGATCACGTGCCCCAGCGCAATGCCTGGCGCCATGAGATCGGCCGTGGTCCACACTGGCAGCTTGTATCGCCGGACCAACAACAGACCCACGGTGACTGAGAGAATCAGCCCGCCGTAAAACACGCCGCCGGCGCGGACGAGCGACAGCAGTTCACGTGGCTGCGACCGGAAGTACTCCCAGTCCACGGCGATGAGCATGAGCTTCGCGCCCACGAGCGCGGCGATGATGAGGTAGATGCCCAGGTCCATGACCTTGGCCGAGTCCACGCCCGCGCGTCGCGCACGCACCACACCCAGCTGCAGTCCGAGGAGATACGCCGCAGCCAGCAGCACGCCGTAGGAGTAGACGGGCCAGTCGCCAACACTAAATAGGATCGGATGCATGATGTTTCACCAGAAGCAGGTCCACACACACGAGAATCGCGCCAATCGTGATGGATACATCGGCTACGTTGAAGGCCCAGAAATGCCACGTGCCCCAGTACACGTCCACAAAGTCGAGCACATAACCTTGTCGCACACGGTCGATCAGATTGCCCACTGCGCCGCCAAGGATACACGCCAAGCCCAGACGCGCCACCCATTCACGCGGTTGCAGCTGCCGTGCGTACAGCGCGATGCCGCCCAGAGCCGCAAGGGCGAGGGTGGTCGTGATCGCCGCCTTGTAAGGCAGGTTGGTGCTGTTAAGGAGGCCGAAGGCCACGCCTTCGTTTCGCACATGCACCAGGTCGAGAAAGCCCGGAATGACGGTGGTGCTGTCATAGAGCCCGAGCGCGCTGTTGACGAGGGCCTTGGTGACCTGGTCGGCCACGATGAGTCCCACGGTCAACCACCAGAAGTGGCGGACGCGCTCGGCCACGGGTGTGGCAACGACTGACACCGGTGTTGCGGGGCCGGGCTGGGCTTCAGAGGATTCAGGCAACACGTACGCCCTCCTCACACCTGGGGCACAACGCGTGGCCATCACCGACAGGGATCAACGCAGGAACAAATCGCCAGCAGCGCGGGCACTTGTCGCCAGACGCGTGCGCGACTTCGACCTCGACGGCAGTGGCCTGACCGGACGGCGCGGGTTTCAGCGTTACCGCCGACACGATGAACAACATCGGCAGGCCTGCTTCTTCGGCCTTGAGCGTTTGGTACAAATCCGCATCGCCCACGGTCAGCGTGACGTGCGCCGTCAGCGGCGCGCCAATGGTCTTCAACCCGCGCGCGAGTTCCAGTTTCTCATTCACTTCCCGTCGCACTGTAGCGAGTGTCTCCCACCGAAGATCAACCGCGTCGTTGATCCAGGCAGGCGGGCTGCTGGGAAAGTCGGCCAGATGCACCGACGCTTCACGCGTGCCCGGCAGCTGCGCCCAGATCTCATCCGTCGTCATCGGCATCAGAGGCGCGAGGAGACGAGTGAGGCCATCGGCGATGGCGTACACCGCGGTCTGAGCAGACCGGCGTTCTCGCGAATTCGCGCGGAACGTATAGAGCCGGTCCTTCGAGACATCCAGATACAACGCGCTCAGGTCCACTGTCACGAACTCGGTGACGGCATGTGACAGCGCCTGGAAGTCGTACTCGTCGTACGCCGCCAGGGCGAGTGTCTCGAGTTGCGCGTACCGCGAGAGGATGTGCCGGTCCACTTCATCCATGTGCTCGATGTCCACACGGTCGGTGGCCGGATCGAAGTCGTACAAGTTTGAGAGCAGATATCGGAACGTGTTGCGGATCTTGCGGTAGGCCTCAACGGTGCGGGCCAGCACCTCTTTGCCGAGGCGAATCTCGTCGCGCACGTTGACGAGCGCCACCCAAAGGCGCAGGACATCGGCGCCGGTGTCCTTCATGATCTGCTGCGGCGCAATGACGTTTCCGAGCGACTTCGACATCTTGCGGCCGTGGTCGTCCACGACAAAGCCATGCGTCAGCACGGATTCGTAGGGCGCACGGCCGCGCGCGCCGACACCGACGAGCAACGACGACTGGAACCAGCCGCGGTATTGATCGGTGCCTTCCAAGTACATGTCCGCCGGCCAGGTCAGATCAGGCCGCTGCGCCAGCACGGCCTCGTGACTGGAGCCCGAGTCGAACCAGACATCCAGGATGTCGTGTTCGCGTTCAAACGTCTGGCCGCCGCACCCATCACACGCGAAGCCATCGGGGAGGAACGCCTCGATGGGCTGGTCGTACCACGCATCGGCGTTGTCACGCTCAAACACCGCGGCCGCGCGCTCGACCAGCGCCGGCGTCAGGTGCGACAGGCCGCAGCCCGCACACGCCATTGCAGGGATCGGCACGCCCCACGCGCGCTGGCGCGAGATGCACCCGTCAGGGCGCGACGCAAACATGCCCGTCATCCGTTCGCGGCCCCACGCGGGAATCCACTTCGTGTGATCCGATGCGGCGGTGGCGTCTGGGCGCAGGTCGTCCATGCGGATGAACCACTGCGGCGTGGCTAGGAAGATCACCGGCTGGTGGCAGCGCCAGCAGTGCGGATACGAATGTTCGAAGTCGGTTCGAAACCATAGGCGTCCGCGCTCCTGCAGCGCGGCTTCCACCACGGGATTCGCTTCAAAGACCTTCAGCCCGCCGACGATGGGCGTGCCATCCTCGAAGCGGCCGTGTGTACCAACGGGGGTGATAATCGGCAGTCCGTAGCGAGCGCCGGTGTTGAAGTCGTCCACGCCGTGGCTCGGGGCCGTGTGCACCGCCCCCGTACCTTGTTCGAGCGTGACGTAGTCACCCAGGACGCCCTGGGAGTCGCGGTCGTACAGGGGATGTCGGAATGCCACGCCCTCAAGGGCCGTGCCAGGGAATGTCGCGAGGGGTGCGCCGAGTTGCCGACCGGTGGCCGCGCTGACACGCTCCGCCAGACCGCGGGCGACGATGACCGCCCGCCCATCGTGCTGAAACGCCGCGTACTCCAGCGAAGGGTGAAACGCCACCGCCAGGTTCGCCGGAATCGTCCACGGCGTGGTAGTCCAGATGAGCACCGAGACAGATCGGCCCGCAAGCGCCGGCACGCGCGACACCAGCGTCGTATCCGCGCTCGACACCGGAAACTCCACGTAGATCGACGGCGATCGGTGCGTCTCGTACTCGACTTCGGCTTCCGCAAGGGCCGTACGATCGCGAAGGCACCAATGCACGGGTTTCTTACCCTTGTAGACGAGGCCTCGCGCGACGAACTTCCCGAGCGCCCTGACGATCGCCGCCTGGTAGCCGTAGTTCATCGTGAGATACGGCGCATCCCAGTCGCCCAAAATGCCGAGCCGTTCGAAGTCCGCACGTTGCGACGTGACAAACGTCGCCGCATACTCGCGACACGCGCGGCGGAAATCGCCGATCGATCCGCCCTTGGACGCCGGGCCCCGCTCCTTCTCGACATTGAGTTCGATCGGCAGGCCGTGGCACTCCCACCCGGGTACGTACGGCGCATCCCGACCGGCCATCGTCTGCGACTTCACAATAAAGTCTTTCAGGAGCTAGTTGAGCGCGTGGCCGATGTGAATCTGGCCATTGGCGTACGGCGGGCCGTCGTGCAGCACAAACTTCGGCGCGCCCGCGCGGCGGCTGCGAATGGCCGAGTACAAATTCATCCCGGCCCAACGTGCCAGCGTAGCCGGCTCGGCGGCCGGCAGGTTCGCCTTCATCGGGAAGTCGGTCCTGGGGAGGTTGAGCGTGTCTTTCCAGTCGCGCATTCGGTGGTGCAGACCCTTATTCTATAATCAGTCCAGTGGCAGAGACCGATGCCCTCTTTTTCGACGTGGACTTTACGCTGATCCGGCCCGGTCCCAGGTTCCTCGGCGCAGGGTATGCGGGCACGTGTGTGCGCCACGGCGTCGAGGTGGACCCCGCCTCGTTCGAGACCGCCGTGGCGGGCGCTGCCGCCATGCTCGACTCAGCGGACCAGCTCTACCATGACGCGCTCTTCACGCGGTACACCGCCCGGATCATCGAGCTGATGGGCGGCAGTGGCCCTGGCGTGGCGACCGCCGCCCGTGAGATCTACGATGACTGGGCCCAGCACCACCACTTCGAGATGTACGACGACGTGCCGGCCGCGCTGATGGCGCTGCACGTGCGCGGGTTGAAGCTGGGGCTGATTTCGAATTCCCATCGCTGCCTAACATCGTTCCAGTCCCACTTCGCCATCGAAGGGCTGATGTCGGTCACGGTCTCATCGGCTGAGTTTGGCCACATGAAACCCGACCCGCGTATTTTCCAGGAAGCGCTGGACCGGATGGAGGTTTCAGCTTCGCGTGCGGTGATGGTGGGCGACAGCCTGGCCCATGACGTCCAGGGCGCGCGCCGGGCCGGCATGCGCGCGGTCCTGCTCGACCGGGGCCAGCGCACCACACTCGACGATCCAAGCATTCCGGTCATCCGCTCCCTCGCAGAACTAGCGCACATGCTCTGAGGGCGGTCCAGAGTCCAGGGTCCCAGGGTCCCTGAGGTCGCATTGCCTCATTGCCTCAATGGCTAATTGGCTCGCTATCCCGGCGGCCAAGCCATCGGCCTACCGCCGAGCACATGCAGGTGAATGTGAAAGACGGTCTGCCCTGCCTGGGCGTTGCAGTTGAACACCGTCCGGTAGCCGCTTTCATCAAACCCGCGGCCTTTGGCGATCGCGGCGGCCCGGCGGATCATGGACCCCACAAGAGCATCGTGTGACGAGTCGAGCGCGTTGAGCATCGGCACGTGCAGGCGGGGCACGATGAGCACGTGCATCGGTGCCTGCGGATGAATGTCGTCGAAGGCGAGGAGGGCCTCGTCTTCGTATACGCGCGACCCGAGGATTTCTCCGGCGATGATGCGGCAGAACAGGCAGGACATGCCGGGATTATAGGTGCGCCACGATAACTCGTGCGATTCCCTGCAGGTCCGCATGGCGTTCAACGCCGGCGAAGCCCGCGGCTTCCAGCAGACCGGCGATGGCGTCGGCCTGACTGATGCCTACTTCCATGATCAGGGCTCCGCCCGCGGCCAGGCTCCGGCGCGCTTCGGGAATCAACTGCCGGATCACGTCAAGCCCATCGTCACCCCCGAAGAGGGCAGTCGGAGGTTCGTACTCTGTCACGTCCGGCTGCATCGACGGTCTGTCTAAAGACGGCACGTAGGGCGGGTTGGAGACGATCACGTCAACGGGAAGGACGACATCCGCCAGCAGGTGGCCCAGATAAAAGTGCACGGTGTCCGCGCCCAGTCTGAGGGCATTCTCACGCGCGGTGTCCAGCGCGTCAGCCGAAATATCAGTGGCGCTGATCATCGCGCCTGAAGTTGCCGTCTCGAGCGCGAGTGTGATGGCGATGCAGCCGCTACCAGTACCGACGTCAACAACGTGCGCCGGCCGAGGGGCACCTTCCACACGCTCGCGCAACCACGCGAGGGTGACATCCACGAGCCCCTCGGTCTCGGATCGCGGAATCAGCGTGTGCCGGGTGACACGGTAAGGGCGCCCGTAAAATTCCTTTTCTCCCAGGAGGTACGCCACCGGCTCATGGCGCGCTCGGCGCACGACCAGAGCGTCGAGTATGGTCGCAAAATCCGCTGGAGCTTCAGTGGAGGACCGCGCCAGCCAATCTGCCAGACTCCACTGCAGAATCGATCGCGCGAGCACTCCAACATCCCGCCTCGCATCGTCGCGCGAGCATCCGGCCGCGCACAGGCGCGCCACCGCCGCGTCCGCGATCGAAGCCACAGCGGTCATTGCATCGATCCCGGTTCCTCAGTGGCCTGCTTGAGTTTTTCCGCCTGCACGTGGGCAATCATCTGCTCGATCAATTCATTCAGATCGCCATCAAGTGCGTACTGCAACTGATGCATCGTGAAGTTGATGCGGTGGTCGGTGATGCGGTTTTCCTTGAAGTTGTAGGTCCGTATCTTTTCCGATCGCTCGCCTGTGCCGACCTGGCCGCGCCGTTCCTTCGCGATGGCATCCTGCTGCTTGCGTAACTCCATCTCGTACAGCCGCGAGCGCAGCACCTTCATGGCCTTCTGCCGGTTCTTGATCTGCGACTTTTCATCCTGCTGCGAAACCACTACGCCAGTGGGCAGGTGCGTGATGCGCACCGCGGAGTAGGTGGTATTGACGCTCTGGCCACCTGGGCCGCTCGAGCAGAACGTATCGATGCGGAGATCTTTCGCTTCGATCTGGACGTCCACTTCCTCGGCTTCTGGCAGCACGGCGACCGTCGCTGTGGAGGTATGAATGCGCCCGCTGGCTTCAGTCGTGGGCACGCGCTGCACCCGATGGACGCCGCTTTCATACTTGAGCATGCCGTAGACGCCGCGCCCTTCCACCGACGCTACCACTTCCTTCAGCCCGCCGATGCCGTTTTCACTCATCGAGTGCACATCAATGTTCCAGCCTTGCCGTTCGGCGTAACGCGAATACATGCGATACAGATCGCCGGCAAACAGCGCGGCCTCATC
>SYFT01000065.1 GCA_005799825.1 Acidobacteriota bacterium
GCCTGGCCCTTCTCGTCGAACGCCATCACGATCATCGCCGCACCGTAGCGCCGCACCAGGTGCGCCTTGGCCAGGAAGTCGGCTTCGCCTTCTTTCAGGCTGATCGAGTTGACGATGCCCTTGCCCTGGACGCACTTGAGCCCGGCCTCGAGCACCGACCACTTCGAGCTGTCCACCATGATCGGCACGCGCGCGATCTCGGGCTCAGTCGCGATGTAGTTCAGGAACGTGGTCATGGCACCTTCCGAGTCGAGCATGCCTTCGTCCATGTTCACGTCGATGATGTTCGCGCCGCCGCGCACTTGCTCCATCGCTACGGCTGCGGCTTCGGTCCAGTTGCCATCCTTCACCAGGCGCATGAACTTCTTCGAGCCGGTCACGTTGGTCCGCTCGCCGATCATCTGGAAGTTGCTATCTGGCCGGATGGTTAAGGGCTCCAGGCCGGCGAGTCTTGTGAGGTGGATCGCGGCGGGATCCACATAGGGGGACGGGTGTCGATCTGTGGAAATCTCCAAGGCTGGCGCTGGCGATTGATCGCCTGGAGATTTCCACAGATCGACACCCGCCCCCGCGTCAGCGACACCCGCCAGCAGCGGTCGCTTCCGCGGAGATACTCCCGCAATCGCCTTGGCGATTGCGGCGATGTGGTCGGGGGTCGTTCCACAACAGCCGCCAAGGATGTTCGCGAAGCCTGACTGCGCGAAGTCCTTGAGGAGCCGGGCGGTTTCTGCAGGCTGCTCGTCGTATTCGCCGAAGGCGTTCGGGAGGCCAGCGTTGGGGTAGGCGTGAGTCCAGCACTCGGCCTGGCGCGAAAGCTCCTCCAGATACGGCCGCATATCAGTGGCGCCAAGCGCGCAGTTGATGCCGATGCACCACGGGCGCGCGTGTTCCACCGACACGTAGAACGCGTCGATGGTCTGCCCAGACAGCGTGCGGCCGCTCCGATCAGTCACCGTCACCGAAATCATCAGCGGCACGCGCATGCCCTTCTCCGCCTGCACTTCCTTGATGGCCACGATGCAGGCCTTGGCGGAGAGGGTGTCAATGACAGTCTCGACGAGGAGCATGTCCACGCCGCCATCAATCAGGCCGCGAATCTGGTCGAGATACCCATCCTTGAGTTGGTCGAACGTCAGCGCGCGAAACGACGGGCTGTTCACATCGGGCGAGATCGACAACGTGCAGTTGGTGGGCCCGATGGACCCGGCCACGATACGCGGCTTGTCCGGATTCTTCGCCGTATATTCATCCGCCGCTTCGCGAGCCACACGCGCGCCGGCCATGTTGAGGTCGTACACGGCCGACTCCAGGCCGTAGTCGCGCTGCGACACCACATTCGAACTAAACGTGTTGGTCTCAATGATGTCCGCGCCGGCTTCCAGATATTGTCGATGGATTTGGCTGATGATATCCGGCCGCGTGATCGATAAGATGTCGTTGTTCCCGCGCAGGTCGCGCGAGTGTGACACCCAGCGCTCGCCGCGAAACTCTGCTTCCGTCAGCTTATGACGCTGAATCATCGTCCCCATCGCGCCATCCAGGACGAGGATACGTTCCCGGAGCAGCGCGTCCAGCCTCTTCGTCACGTCAGTCATTTCGTTCGTGTTCCCGCGGCAATCAGCACCGCAAAAGGATCGCCACTTTTGCGCGCACCCGTGCGCACTGTGACGCGATCAAATCCGGCCTCGGCAATGAGCGCCTCCAACTGGTCCGCGCTGAACCCCAGCCACTGGTCGCCCAGCGTGTCCCGCACCCAAGCTTCATCATGCTGCCGCAGGTCCAGCACCACCAGTCGGCCGCTAGGCCGCAGGATGCGGTAGGCCTCAGTCAACGCCTTCGCCGGGTCCTTGGCGTGATGCAGGGCCTGCGAGGCGATGGCGATATCCACCGACCCATCGGCAAGCGGCACTTGCTCGAGTTCTCCGCGCTTCCAAGTAATATTCTTGACCTTGCGGCGCAGCGCCATCTGCTTGGCGCGGTCCAGCACGCTGGGCAACCTGTCGATGGCGTAGACCCGCTTCGCCCAGTGCGCGGCTTCAATCGTCAGATACCCTTCGCCGCATCCTAGATCCGCTACGTCCACGGCCGGCAGCAGCAACCCGAGCGCGCGCGACCAGGCCGCCCAGCTTCGGCCCGGCACGAGCTGGGTTCTTTCTTCGCCGCCGCCATGCTGGTCGAAGTTCTCTCGCCGTACCCGCCGCACCTCTTCCAGCCTCCCATCGTCGGCCCGGGTAGCCGCGTTGGCGGCTTCGAAGGTCTCGCTAAGCCAGGGCCAGATACTGGCATAAGGCCGGGCGGCCGCCGCCACGTCCGGGTTGAGCCGGTACCAAGTGAAGTTCCCGGTCCGCTCCTCGGTCACGAGGTTGGCGTCTTTGAGCAGGCCCAGATGCCGGGATACACCTGATTGTGCCAGCCCCATAACGGCGGTGAGCTCAGTGACGTTGAGCGCCTCCCGGGCCAGCAGGCGAAGCAGGCGCAACCGAGCCTCGTCGCCGAGCAGCCGCATGACGGCGGACGCAGTCTTCATATCGATAAATCTACATTCACAGATGTATCGGAAGCAACCCCGGTCCCGATACAATCCGCGGTCGGAGACACCATGCAACAGATTGCAGACTGGAACAGCTGGCTGAACGGCTACGTGTGGGGATGGCCGATGATCATCCTCCTGGTCGGCACGGGGGTTTTGCTGACGCTGTTGACCGGATTGGCACAGTTTCGCTACTTGGGCCGGGCTCTGTCTGAGGTTCTTGGCAAGATCACTCAAAAGAGCAAAGGTGACGGCAGCGTCACTCCGTTCCAGGCCGTGTCAACCGCCCTAGCATCAACGGTCGGCGTCGGCAATATCGCCGGCGTAGCCACGGCCATCGGCATCGGCGGCCCCGGGGCGCTGTTTTGGCTCTGGGTCTCGGGTGTGCTCGGCATGTGCACCAAATACGCCGAGATCGCTATCGCCATGCACTACCGCGAGAAGGACTCGACGGGGACGATGCGCGGCGGAGCGATGTATATCCTGAAAAACGGCCTCGGTCTGCCGTGGCTGGGCACGGTGTTCGCGCTGCTCACAGCCGTGGCCGCATTCGGGATTGGCAATATGGTGCAGGCCAACTCGGTGGCTGGCGCGCTCAACTCATCGTTCGGCGTTTCGCCCAGCGTCACGGGTATCGTGATGGTGCTGCTCACCGCGGTGGTCATCCTTGGCGGCATCAAGCGCATCGGGCAGTTCACGGAATACCTAGTGCCCTTCATGGCCATTCTCTACTTGGGCGGCGGCCTGACCATTGTGGCCATGCATGCGGGTGACATTCCGCGCATCCTCGGCCAAGTGTTTGATGGCGCGTTCTCGGGTACGGCAGCCACCGGTGGATTTGCGGGCAGCACCATCATGATGGCGATGCGCTACGGCATCGCACGCGGCCTGTTCTCGAACGAGGCCGGCCTGGGCAGCGCGCCCATGGTGCATGCGGCAGCTGTCACGGACCATCCGGTCCGTCAGGCGATGTACGGCATCTTCGAGGTATTCGTCGATACGATCCTGATCTGCACCACCACCGGCCTGGTCATCCTGCTGACCGGCGTGTGGGACCAGGGATTGGGCGGTGCAGCGCTTTCAGCCAAGGCGTTTGAAGTCGGCCTACCCGGCACTTGGGGTTCGCTGATTGTCACATCGGGAGTCATGCTATTTGCGTACTCCACAGTAGTTGGCTGGAGTT
This sequence comes from Acidobacteriota bacterium, assembly GCA_005799825.1. Lineage (GTDB taxonomy): Bacteria > Acidobacteriota > Vicinamibacteria > Vicinamibacterales > SCN-69-37 > SYFT01. The sequence continues at coordinate 3,714 of SYFT01000065.1, forward strand.
ACTACGGTGAAACCGGCGCCGTGTACCTGTTCGGCGCGAGGGCGGCAGTACCGTATCGAATCCTGTGGCTGCTGTTCATTTACCTGGGCGCCGTTGGCTCGCTGCACCTGGTGTGGGACGTTGCCGACACGCTCAACGGCCTGATGGCGATTCCCAACCTGGTGGCGGTATTGATGTCCATTCCGTTGTTGCTGAAGTTGCAGCGTGAGTTCTTCGCCAAACCGAGGTCGTAGCGCGTGCCTGATCAGTCGCCGGTGCTCGTTCTGGCCCACGGAGCGGGCGCCGGCTCCTCTCACCCCTGGATGCGACATGTAGCCGCGGAGCTTCAGGCCCGAGGCGTACGTGTCGTCACGTTTGATTTCCCGTACATGGCGGAAGGCCGCAAGATGCCCGATCGCGGCCCGGTGCTCGAGGCGTCATTCGCAGCACAGTGGGCAAAGGTGGCGGCCACGACGACCGGTCCGATCTACGCCGGCGGTAAATCGATGGGAGGCCGTATCGCCTCTCAAGTGGCGGCCAAAGGTGGCTTCACTCCCGTGCCGACAGGGTTGGTCTTTTTCGGATATCCCCTGCATCCGCCCGGCAAGCCCGAGATGCGGCGCGACCGACATCTGCCCGACATCTCGAGTCCGATGCTTTTCCTGCACGGTACGAAGGATCCGTTTGGCACACGCGAGGAAATGCGCGAACTGATCGACGAACTTCCCACATCCACACTCACGTTCGTGGAGGGCGGCAACCACTCGCTTGTGGCCGGGCACAGCACGCCGATCTCGGGGGAGCTGTTGGACCAGGTCCGCAAGTGGTTAAAGTAGGATCGTCCGGGTCGGCCTTGCAGATCCTTCGACGCTCCCTCGTCCTGTGCGCCCTGTTGGGCGCGGCCGCCTGCGGGAAAGATTCCACGCCCAACCCGCCGACGCCCACGCCTGAGGCGCCGGCGCTGTCCTGTCCGCCATCAGTCTCTCTTGAGTCACCCGACGGTGCGCCCCTGCCGCTGACGTTCACCGTGCCCACAGCCGTTGGTGGCCAGTTGCCCGTGCCGGTCACCTGCTCGCGGCAATCTGGTTCCACCTTCCCCCTCGGCTCCACTATCGTCACCTGCACGGCCGTGGACGCGCTGTCGCGGCAGGCCTCGTGCAATTTTGCGGTGACGGTCACGGCGGTCCCCCGCATTTCGAAGACGAAGTTCCTGGCGTTCGGCGACAGCATCACATTCGGGCGCTGCGGGCCAAAGCCCAACACGTGCCCGCCGTACACCGTCCGGCTTGAAGAGTTGCTGCGCGCGCGCTACACGCTGCAGAACTTCGTCGTCACGACGCGAGGCATTTCGGGCGAATGGGCATCTGACGGAGAAGACCGGCTGGCGGGAGAGCTCAACACCTACAACCCTGAGGTGCTGCTGCTGATGGAAGGCACCAACGACATCAACAACGGCGCGTCGAATATTCCCGAGGCCCTGGAGTCGCTCGGAGACATGATTGACCTTGCCAGGGGCCGTGGTATTACGGTGTTCCTCGCGACCGTGGCGCCCGTCGCACCGGGCGGGCCTAACAACAGCACCGTCCCTCTGGTCGCGCCGTTCAACAATCAGATTCGCGCGCTGGCCGCCCAAAAGGGCGTGCCGCTGGTTGATGTGTACGCCGCTCTCGCGGCCGACATCCCGCGGTACTACGTCGGCGACGACCTGCACCCGACGGCCGAAGGGCTGCGGCTCATCGGTGAGACGTTTTACGCGGCCGTGCGCACGGCGCTGGACATTACGCCGACGGCTGGCGCGCCGTCCTTCGCGCCCAGCCTCCAGACCATTCGGCACTGAGCGCGCGACTCGATGGCTGCCTCGCCCGTCATTCAAGTCGCCGGCCTCAGGAAGCGGTACGGATCCACGTTGGCTGTGAACGACGTGTCGTTTGAGGTGTACGACGGGGAGATCTTCGGTCTCATCGGACCAAACGGTGCGGGTAAGACCACGACGATGGAGTGTGTGGAGGGGGTCCGGAGGCCGGACGGCGGCCAGATTTCCGTCCTGGGGCTGGACTCGTTCCGCGACGTGTATGCGTTGCAGCAGCGCGTCGGTGTGCAGCTCCAGGAAGCGCACCTGCAAAAGCGCATCAAGGTGAGCGAGGCCGTGGCACTGTGGGCCTCGCTGTACAAGACCAAGGTCGATACGGGGAAGCTGCTCGGGCAGCTTGGTCTCCAGGACAAGAGCAACGCCTGGTTCATGACGCTGTCGGGCGGCCAGAAGCAGCGGCTGTTCATCGCGCTGGCGCTCATTAACGATCCGGAGTTGGTGTTTCTAGATGAACTCACCACGGGCCTCGATCCTCAGGCGCGCCACGCAATCTGGGATCTGATCAGGGGCATCCGAGCGCGGGGCAAGACCATCTTCCTGACCACACATCTGATGGAAGAAGCCGAACGGTTGTGCGACAGAGTCGCCATCATCAATCACGGCCGTATCGTGGACATCAATTCGCCGGCCGGACTGATCCGGAAGCACTGTCCGCAACGCACTGTCATTTTGACGACCGAGGACGCAACCGCTGACGAGAAGCTGCGTGCGATCTCCGGCGTTGAGGTCTCGCGCGACGACAAGGGCGCAGTGATCGTTCGAGGCGACGCGGCAGATTTGATGACCGGCGTGATTGCGTGTCTGGCCGACCATCGCATCCGAGTCACGGATTTCCAGACCGTGGTGCCGACGCTTGAGGACGTGTTCCTGAAGCTGACGGGCCACACAATTCGGCAGTAGGAGCCAGCCATGAGCGGACTGTGGAATCTGGCCTGGCTGGAAATCAAGATTTTCGCGCGCGAGCCGCTGGGCTTTATCAGCACCATCATCATTCCCGTGATCATGTTCGTGGTGATGGGCCGGTCGCTTGGTGGCCGAGCCGATCCCAGTGAACGGTTGCGCACCTTTGTCAGCGCGGACCTGCCGGTATTTGCGGTCATGTTGATCGCGCTGAACGCGGTGTTGTCGCTGGTGACAATCATCGCCATCTATCGAGAGAGCGGCATCCTCAAGCGCCTGCGGGCCACGCCACTACGGCCGCACACGATCCTGACGGCGCATGTGCTGGTGAAGCTCATCTTCACGTCGGTGACGCTCGTGCTGCTGGCGCTGGCCGGTCGCCGGTTTTACCCGGTGGCCCTGGATGTCTCGTGGTTCAGCCTCGCCGCCGCACTCATTGTCAGCAGCGTCAGCATCATGTCGCTTGGGTTCTTGGTGGCCAGTCTCGTACCAACGGCGCGATTTGCGCAACCGATAGGCACGCTCATCCTGTATCCCATGCTGGGCATGTCGGGCCTGTTCGTGCCGATCGACTCGATGCCCCCGGCGATGCAAACGCTGGCGCACTTTCTGCCGCTCACCTACGCCGTTTCACTGTTGCGCGGCATCTGGCTTGGCGAAGGCTGGCTGGCCCATGGCTGGGACGTGGCCGGGCTGGCGCTGGTGTGTGCTGTGTGCACCGCTTTGTCGTCGCGGGTGTTTCGGTGGGAGTGAGTGCGCCCGCTGCGCTTGGGGCCACGTGGGACGGCCTCGGTGTACATTTCGCGATTTTTTCCGAGCACGCGACCTGCGTTGCACTCTGTCTGTTTAATTCGATCGATGACCTGGTCGAGTCGCGAACGGTGCGGTTGACGAGGGATACGAATGACGTGTGGCGGACATACGTTCCCGACCTGCGACCCGGGCAACTCTACGGCTTCCGCGTCGAGGGGCCCAAGGAGCCCGAACGAGGCCATCGCTTTGATTCGACACGAGTTCTGGTGGATCCGTACGCAAGGGAAATCACACGAACCAGCGACACTGCGGATTCACCGCTTGGGGTGGTGATCGATCCGTCGTTCGACTGGGGTAACGATCGCCTGCCTCGCACGCCCTGGCACGAGACAGTCGTCTACGAAGCACACGTCAAAGGACTCACGGCCAGGCATCCCGAGGTTCCGCCAGAGCAGCGAGGCACGTACGGCGCAGTGGCAATGCCGCCTCTCATCGACCACTTCCGGCGCCTCGGTGTCACCGCGGTGGAATTAATGCCCATCCACCAGCACTGGCCCGAACGTCACCTGATCGCGCGTGGTCAGCCGAACTACTGGGGCTACAGCACGCTCGGATACTTCGCACCTGACGTGCGGTATGCCTCGTCGCGAGCGGCAGGAAGCGCGGTTCGCGAGTGCAAGACGATGGTGCGAGCGCTGCATGCGGCCGGCATCGAGGTTGTCCTCGACGTGGTCTACAACCACACGGCCGAGGGCAATCGCGAGGGGCCGACCCTGTCGTTTCGCGGGATCGACAACCAGGTCTACTACCAGCTTGCCGACGACGACCCGAGCCGCTACGTGGACGTCACTGGGTGTGGCAACACGGTCAACGTCGAGCATCCGCGCGTGTTGGAGCTCATCATCAATAACCTGCGTTATTGGGCGATCGAGATGCACGTAGATGGGTTCCGGTTCGACCTGGCCGCTACGTTGGCGCGCGAGGGCGGCGATGTGAACATGCGCGCGAGGTTTTTCGAGGCCATCCGGCAGGATCCGGTGCTCGCTCAGGTGAAGTTAATCGCTGAGCCCTGGGATCTCGGCCCCGTCGGCTATCAGGTGGGCAACTTCCCCGCTCCCTGGAGTGACTGGAACGGACGGTACCGTGACTCGGTGCGCCGCTATTGGCGCGGCAATGCGGGGACGGTGTCCGAATTGGCGACCCGACTCGCAGGCAGCGCGGATCTGTTTGACGATGGTGGGCGGACGCCGCAGGCCAGCGTCAACTTCGTGACTGCCCACGATGGATTCACACTGACGGACCTGGTCTCGTACACCGAGAAACACAACGAGGCCAACGGCGAACATAACCTCGACGGAGAGAGCCACAACAACAGCTGGAACTCCGGCGTCGAGGGACCGACCACCGACCCGGCGATCAATGCGATGCGCGAACGGCAGAAGCGCAACGTCATCGCCACGTTGTTTCTGTCGCAGGGAGTGCCGATGCTCAGTGGCGGCGACGAAATTGGCCGCACGCAGCTCGGCAACAACCACGCGTACTGCCAGGACAACGCACTGAGCTGGTATGACTGGGACTTGGGCGCCGACGAACGAGCCCTATTCGAGTTTGTGTGTCTCGTCGGCCGCATCCGCAAGAGGCATCCCGTGCTACGGCAGCCGATGTTCCTGCACGGCGAGCCCATGCCTGAGACGGGCGACAAGAACATCACCTGGCTCGCGTGTGACGGCAGTGAGATGACCACCACCGACTGGACCTCTCCGAACGCGAAATACATTGCGGCGTTGTTTGGCGGCGACCGGCCATTGCTGTATGTGATGAACGCCGGCACCGAGGATGTGACGTTCCAACTGCCATCTGCGCCCCCTGGACTCCTGGACCCCAGCACCCCGACACACGAGTGGACCTCCGTACTGGATACAGCCGATCAGTCCAGGCACGGTCGCACGTGGGCACCCGATGCGCCCTATGTGCTGACTAACCGATCCGTCGCAGTATTTGTCCAGGTTTTACCAGGAAGATCCATGATGGGCGCTTCATGGTGAAAAGCTCTCAGGCGCAACCAGGCGATCAAACGCGTCGAGTGGCAGACGGTCGAGTGACTGCACGTTGACGGTGGCGTCGGTCGTTGTATCGCCTCCGACGCCGATACTGCGCATGCCGGCGCGGCTGGCGCCTTCGATGCCCACCGGGGCGTCCTCCACCACGACGCAGCGCGCGGGCGGTACACTCAGCGCTTCCGCAGCAATCAGAAACACCTCGGGATCGGGCTTGCCGTTGCGGACGTCCTCGGCGCTGATGAGCGCGTCCATGTGGCCGGACAGGCCCAATACTCGCGCCATCAGTTCCACGTTCAACTTCGGGGCAGACGACGCAATCGCCTGGCGCCAGCCATCGTCATGCAGGCGTCGGACCCAGTCGGCGGCACCGGGCAGCGGGGTGATTCCTTCGGCCGTGATCAGCGTGCGGTACATCGCTTCCTTCGCATCTCCAAGTTCGCGCACCAGCTCGGGCGTGGCACGGGCGCCAAGCCAGGCGGGGATGATCGCATCGTTGCGCTGCCCGAAACTCAGGGCAAACTGCGCCTCGGTCACGTCGAAGCCGGCGGCCGCCATGGCGTCGCGCCAGGCCCGCCAGTGAAACTCCCGGGAATCTGCGAGGGTGCCGTCCAGGTCCCAGAGTACGGCGCGAGGATCAGTCATTTCTGTCCGTAGTAGGCACCTCTACCGTGTTTACGGCTGAAGTGTTTGTGGATGAGGTACTCGGCTGGTTCAGGTGCATCCGGAGCGATGCCGCGTCGGCGGAATTCCATTCGTGCGAGGAACTCGAGCACGTCTGCCCGGTCCACCGCTTCACACGCGTCCCGGCCCCAGGTGAATGGGCCATGGTTGGCGACGAGCGCGGCCGGCACTTCCTCGGCCGAAAGACCAAGGGTGTCGAACGTCTCGACGATGACGAGGCCGGTGTTGCGTTCGTATTCCGTCTCCACTTCCTCGATGGTCATCGGGCGAGTCACCGGAATGTCGCCGCGGAAGTAGTCTGCGTGGGTGGTGCCCATGCACTTCACCGGCGCACTCGCCTGCGCGAACGCCGTAGCGAATTCAGAATGTGTGTGCGCCACGCCGCCGCACGGAAACGCCCGGTAGAGTTCGTGATGCGTGGGTGTGTCAGACGAAGGGCGAAAGCGGGCTTCGAGGGGTTTGCCTGTTTCGAGCGAGATCGGGACCATGTGCTCGGCGGTGAGTTGGTCGTACGGGACACCACTCGCCTTGATGACGAATAGCCCCGCGTCGCGGTCTACGCCCGAGACGTTGCCGAACGTGCCCATCACGAGGCCGCGGGCGACTAGATCCAGGTTCGCGCGACACACTTGTTCGCGCAGCGCTTCTGCCATCAGGCTCATGAGGTGTAATCTCCAGTGACGCGCTCGCGAATGGTCAGGAGCCGCTTCATCAGTGTGGGCAGGTCGGCGCGCGCGTCGGCCACGCCGCCGAACGTGTCGTGTAGTTCGCAATACAGACCGTACAGTTCGTCGTAGACTGCGCGGGCATCAGCGCTGGGAAAGTAGCGGGTGTCCGCAAGCCGCGTCATCTGGCGCTGCGCTGACTCAAAGTCGTCGTAACCGCCGGCCATTGAGCCAGCCGCGACGGCCGCGGCAATCGACGCGCCGAGCGCCGGCGTTTGCGCGGAGCCTGCCAGCAGCATGGGATAACCGAGCGCGTCGGCATAGATCTGCATGAAGAGCGGGTTTTTCTCTGCGATGCCGCCACACGACACTACACGTTCCACTCGGACGCCGTTCGCATTGAGCCGCTCGATGATTGCGCGAGCGCCGAAGGCGGTGGCCTCAATCAGCGCACGATAAATCTCGCCGCGCGTGGTGTGAAGTGTCTGGCCGACGATGAGGCCGGTCAGGCGGGGGTCCACCAGAATCGTGCGGTTGCCGTTGTTCCAGTCGAGTGCGACAAGGCCCGACTGGCCCGGCACCAGGCGCGCGGCCTCAGCCGACAGCGCGGCGTGCATCGCCTGGTCTCCGCCGCAGACGACCTCCACCCACCATCGCAGGAGATCACCCACCGCAGACTGGCCGGCCTCCACCCCGTAGTAGCCCGGCATGACCGACCCGTTGACGGTGCCGCAGATGCCGGGCACGATCGGCGCGGTGGCCGTGACCGGCGCGATCGCAATGTCACACGTGGATGTGCCGATGATTTTGACCAGCGTGCCCGTGGTGATGCCCGCGCCGACGGCGCCGTAGTGGGCGTCGAAGGCGCCCATTGCGATGGGAATGCCTTCGGGCAAGCCGAACGCCGCAGCCCACTCGGCGCTCAACGTGCCAGCCGGCCGGTCCGAGGACCAGGCCTGGTCGTAGAGCCGGTCGCGCAGTGCGGCCAGTTTGGGATTCAGACGCGTCAGGAACGATTCCGAAGGCAGGCCACCCCAGTCGGGCGAGTACATCGCCTTGTGACCGGCCGCGCAAACACCACGCCGAACCTCGGCAGGTGACTGCACGCCGGCCAGGACGGCAGGGATGTAGTCGGCGAGTTCCACCCAGCTATGAGCGGCGCTAAACACATCGGGCGCCACCTTCAGGCAGCGCCAGATCTTCGACCAGAACCACTCGGAGGAGTACGTGCCGCCGATCACCGCAAGGTACTCGGGCGCGAACTCGGCCGCCACGGCCGTGATCGCGGCCGCTTCTTCGGCGCCGGTGTGGTCTTTCCACAACCACGCGTGGGCCGCCGGGTGCGGCGTCCACTTGGGATTAAGCGCAAGCGCCTGCATCCGGGCATCCACAGGAATCGGTGTTGATCCGGTGGTGTCTGTGCCGATGCCGATGACGCGGGTGTTCATGAACCCCGAATCGAGTGCCCCCGCAACGGCCAGCGCCTTCGGCACTGTGGCCTTCATGCCCGCGAGGTAATCGGCGGGGTTCTGCCGCGCAAGGTGCGGATCATGTGCGTCCACGATCACACCACCAACACCGGTCGGGAAGTCGAACACGCTGGTGCCCACCGTGCGCCCGTCTGCGCAATCCACGACCACGGCGCGGACCGATCCCGTGCCGAAGTCGAGGCCGATGGTGAAAGACCGTCCCGCCATACGATCAGCCGACGAGAATGGGACTGACGATGTCGAGGATGTCGGGGCCGGTGCCGAGCGCGCGCGCGTTGTCGAGCTCGTCCTTGCGGGCGTAGATGCGGACGGCCTTGAGCGCGAGGTTCGCGAAATTGATCATGCTGCGCTCCATGGCGCGCGTCGGGTCGTCGCGATACGTGAACTGGTCCTGGCTGTAAAAGCCTCGGTAGCCACGCACGAAGGTGGTGAACAGGTAGTCCACCGACTCCGGAATCGAGATCGTGCCGAAGATCAGGTCCTGGTCGTTGCGCCCCTGGCGCGCGTCGTTGATATCGAACTTGTGAATCTCGACACCCGCGTACGCGGCGATGTCGCAGGCTGTAGACGCGGTGGTGCCTTCCATCTTCTGGTGGCCGTAGTCGATCGTCAGGCCGCAGTTGTTGCCGCCGCACGTTTCATTGACGCGACGGGCAACGAGGACAGCCGAGGCCGCCGTCGGCACAATCATGAACAACTCGCGCGGCTCGTAGGGCTTCGGTTCGATGGCGAGTTTGATGCCGGCTGCGAGGCAGGCGAGATTGACCGTGACCAGCGCCTCGGTGAACCACTCGAGCGACTGCAGGTAGTCCACCTGGAAGTGGTAGTCGGCGCCATCTGAGCCGGGCCACACGCTCACCACGGGAATCTTCATGGCTTTGGCGATTTCGACGGCCTTGAGGATCTCGTCGAGCGACGCGCGCCGCAGCGTGGAATCAGGGTTACACGGCCCGCCGAGCCGGAAAATGGGATTGGTCCACGTGTTGATGTTGCACGCGGGAATGGTCATGCCCAGGTCAGCGAGGAATCCGTTTTGGGCACGTTCGACGGCCTGCCAGTCGATGTCGCCGTTGAGCGTCTTTTCGAACACGCTCTGGTGGATTTCAATAGCGTCGATACCTGCGGCCTTGGTCCGGCGGCACTGGCCCTCGAAGGTGTTGCCAAACTCGGCGTTGTCGGAGTGATACCCGAGCGGCGCAAACCTGTCGTAGAAATCGCCTGCCGACCAGTGGCCGACGCTGTGGCGAATATCCATCGTCTTTAGAAACTCCAGGGCACGCGTGCGGTCGAGCGGGCCTGACTGGGCAAGGGCAAACGCGATCTGGTCATTGGTGAAACGATTCATCTCTGGTCCTTGTGCTAGCCCGCATGGATGTGCGGACGAATGTGTTCATCGTATCCGTTCGGCCCAGTTGGCGCGTATTCAAGTTCCCAATGTCCTCAGTGCCCCAGTTCCTAAATTCCCAAAGTGCCCCAGTTCCTAAATTCCCAACTTCCCAAGTGACTTCGCGGCAAGGAATGTGCCTGCGGCGTTCCTGAATTCCTCAGTCCACTCATGCCCGCCCTTGAAGCGCACCATAGAATGCTCGACGCCGCGCGCAGCAAGGAACGCTTCGTCCTGATCCACCTTGTCGCTCGAGTACCACTGCTCCAGATGTCCCACACCAATCAGCACTTTGGGCCAGGGATGACGATGGGGCGCGTCGGTTTTGAGTTCCGCAGGGATGTCGCCCGCAAGCGCGATGATGCCGGCCACGGACCGTGCGCCCAGCAGCGCCGCGCGATAGGCCATGGAAACGCCCTGAGAGAAGCCGACGAAGACCAGATCGCGGCCTTGAAACGCAACGAGCGCTGCGTCCACGTACGCGATGTTGTCGGCGATGGCTTGCTCGCGATCCTCGCGCGTCATCCAGTTCGCCACAACCTTCGCATCGCCGCGTGTGTAGAACCGATTGAGCGCCTGAATCGAGACCCGCGTCCACTGGTCTGCGCCTGGAATGCGGCGCAACTCCTCGAGCATGTCCTCGGCCGACTGGCCGTAGCCGTGGAAAGCCACAAGCACATGCGAGGAAACGGCCGCGCCCTCATCGTTGTCGATGAGAACGCGGCCGTGGACTGTTGCAGGAACGAGCTCCGTGATCACTTCACGGCCGGAGGAACCGTCAGGGTTACGCCGTTCTTCGCCAGCGCCTGACTGAGCGACGTCGCCCTGGCCAGGAATGCGTTGAGTTCAACAATCGCCTTCGGCAGCGACAGGCGAACGTCCGCGTACTGGTTCATCAGCGACGTGCTGGGCATATCGTAAAACGCCATGATCTGACCCTTCACGTTACCCGCCTTGCCGACGATGTCGGGCGAGTTGGCGGGTGCGCCGCCACCACCGCGGCCACCGCCGGGCGCGCCGATTGCCGGGGGCACGCCGAACTTGGCGCGCACGGTGTCCCATTCCTTCTGCATGGCCGTGAACTGCGTCTTGACAGCGTCGGGCGCATTGGCCATGCCTGAAATCTTGCCGGCCAGGTCGGTCATCTGGGTATGGAGCGGCATAACGGCGCGCGCCGCTTGCACGCCGCGCGTCTGCACCTGATGCAGGTCCATCACGATGTCGTAGTAACGCTTGCGCTGGGCGTCGCTGAGCTGATTGGCCGGGTCCAGCACCACGCGCATGGGTTTGCTGCCCGACGACTTGCCGTCCACGAGAAGCGAGACGTTGAACGTGCCCGGCAGCACCAGGGGTCCCTGGCTCGCGCCGCCGCCACCGAAACCGCCACCGCCGCAGGGGTTCGTGGGGTCAACGCCTGAAGGCGGCTGGGGTGCCGGCACTCCCGGCACTGCGCCGCCACCGCCCGCGCGTCCACCCGGTCCACCGCCCTGACGACCACCTGCAGGCATTCCACCACCGGGCGCCGTCACCACGGTTGGCGCCGAGTCCACGCGCATGTCCCAGCAGGCGGCCTGGATGCCCGCCACGTTGCGCGCGGCCGGAATCGCAATGGTGCGCACGTCCTTGCCGAGCGCGTCAGTAATCTTCAGCGACAACGCGCCCACGGGCTTCTTCAAGTGGAACTGAATCACGGCGTCGGTCGGCGGATTCTCACCGGCGAAAAAGTGATGGCCCCAGAACTCGTCGTTCTGATGGTCCTTCGAACGCCACTGCAGCGCGGGACCAATGGAGAACAAAAAGGCATCAGACGCCGACGCCTGCGCGGCCGCATATTCCTGGATGGGTTCGAGATGATCGAGAATCCAAATTGACCGGCCGTGTGTGCCGATGATCATCGCGTTGTCGCGCGGATGGATCGCAATCTCGTCCACGCGCACCGTGGGCAGATTGCCCTTCAGTCGCCGCCAGCTCTTGCCGCGGTCGAGCGATGCAAACAAGCCCGTTTCGGTGCCGATGTAGAGCACGTCCGCGTTCTTCGTGTCTTCGGTCAGCGTCTTCACCACTTCGGTGCTGAGGTTGGCGTTCACGGATCGGAACGTGGTGCCGAAGTCGTTGCTCACCCACATGTAGGTCTTGAAGTCGTTCAGCCGATGGGCGTCCACGGTGACGTAGACCGTGCCGGCGTCAAACCGCGACGGCACTACTTCCGACACCCATGCGCCAGCCGGGAAGCCGGGAATGTTCGCTGTGACGCGCGTCCACGTTTTGCCCGCATCCTTCGACACACTCACCACACCGTCGTCTGTGCCGGTGTAATAGACGCCGGCCTGCTTTGGCGACTCGGCGAGCGACACGATCGTACCCCAGTTGGAGATGCCGTCGTTGCGGGCGATACGGATTTCGGTGCCGCGCAGGCCCATCATGGCGATTTCGTTCCTGTCGGCATTCATCGTCAGGTCCGGACTGATGACCGACCAGGAGTCGCCACGGTCACTGGACTTGAAGACCTTGTTGGCCGCCGCCAGAATCGTCCCGGTCTCGTTGGGCGAGAGAATGAGCGCGGTGTCCCAGTTGAACCGGAACGGCAGCGCGCCGTCTGCCGCCGGAGGATCGGTGTTGGCAAATGTCGGGCGGATGTTGCGCGCTTCACCCGTCTCCGCGTTCTTGCGCTGGATGTTGCCGTCCTGCGATTCGCTGTAGACAATGTTGGGGTTGAGGGGGTCGACCAGCACCACGAAGCCGTCGCCGCCCTGCACCTGATAGAAGTCGCTGTTGAGGATGCCGCGCGTAAAGCGCGTTGCACTTGGTCCGCACCAGTTGTAGTTGTCCTGCAGGCCGCCGCACACGTTGTACGGCGTGGCCATGTCCACACTCACGTGGTAGTAGAGCGCCAGCGGCAGGTTGTTGTGCTGGAACCACGTCTTGCTCATGTCGTAGGAAATCGCGACACCACCGTCACCACCGATCAGAATGTGATTCGGGTTGTCTGGATTGATCCAGATCGGATGGATGTCGTCGTGAATGGCCTGCGCCGCATCGGCCTGGAAGGTGCGGCCGCCGTCGATGCTCATCTGCATGCCTACGCCGCCCATGTAGATGCGGTCGGGGTTGCTGGGATCGATGCGAACCTGACTGAAGTACATCGGACGCGGATTGACATTGCTCACCTGCTTCCACGACGCACCGCCATCGTCGGATCGGTAGAGGCCTGTCGGATTCGAATTGCCTGCCGGCGCTGGAGCGCCAGCCGCACCTGCGCCTGCGCCACGGCCACCGCGGCCGCCATCGCCGGCACCAGCCGGACCCTGGCCCTCAACGAGCGCGTACACGATGTTGGCTGATGCGCGGTACGCATCCACGGCGATGCGGCCCATCGGGCCTGTCGGCAGACCGCCTTCGACACGAGCCCAGGTCTCACCGCCGTCGGTGGACTTGAACACGCCGCTGCCGGGACCGCCGCCGTTCATGCAGCACTGCGAACGGCGTCGCTGATACATGGTGGCGAACATGATGTTGGGATTGGCATCGGCGATCACCAGGTCGTTGGCGCCGGTGTCGGCATCACCCGTGAGCACGAGTTTCCACGTGGCGCCACCATCGGTGGTTTTGTAGACGCCGCGATCGCCGCCGGGGCCCCAGAGCGAGCCGGTGGCTGCCACAAACACCACGTTGTCGTTGGTCGGGTGCATCACGATGCGGTTGATGTGGTACGAGGTGGGCAGGCCCATGTGCTTCCAGGTCTGGCCGCCGTCGATGGATTTGTAAACGCCGTTGCCCCACGACGTGCTCTGACGGTTGTTCGACTCGCCGGTGCCGATCCAGACCAGGTCTGGATTCGACTGCGAGACCGTGACGTCGCCAATGGACATCAAGCCCTGATCCTGGAACTGGGCCTCGTAGGTGGCGCCATTGCTGGTGGTTTTCCACACGCCGCCATGGGCCGTGGCGACGTAATAAATCGCCGGGTTCTTTTCGTACACGGCCAGGTCCGACACGCGGCCCGACATCGTGGCCGGGCCGATCGACCTGAAGTGCAGGCTGTCGAGAGGGTCAGCCGGAGCTGACTGCGCCGTCAATTGCCTACCAATGGAACCGGAAAACGCCACGCCGAGCACCAGCGCAGACAACCCAACGAATCGAAGATGCCTCAACATTCAACCTCCAGAACCGGGAGCACGAAAGAGTCAGGAGTATAGCCCGGCAGGTATGATCGGGGATCATGACCACCGCCTCCGTGAAGAGCCGCAATCGGGCGGACATCCCAGTGGAATACACCTGGAACCTGGCCGACATTTACCCCGATTGGCAGGCCTGGGAAGCCGACCGTGGCCAACTTGAACTCAAGATCGATGAATATGCAGCGCTCAAGGGCACGCTGGGCCAGGGACCTGAGCAGTTGTTGACGGCCTTCAGGCAAAGTGACGCGCTGGGAAAGCTGGCGCACACGGTCTATTACTTTCCGTCGCTCAAGTACGACGAAGACCAGCGCGATAACGACATCAACGGCAGGCGTCAGACCATCGAGGCGCTGTTTGCCCGCTGGCAGCAGGTGATGTCGTGGTTCAGCCCCGAGCTGCTCACCATTCCCCTGGCCACCGTTCGCGGCTGGATGAAGACCAATCCGGAGCTGGCCCTGTATCGATTCGCCATCGAAGAGGTGTACCGGCAACAGGAGCATGTGCTGGACGAGGCCGGCGAACGCCTGCTGTCATTAGCCACTCGAGTGAACGCCGCGCCGAATGAGGCGTACAGCGCGTTGTCCACAGCGGACGCGAAGTTCCCCGACGTCACCCTGAGCACGGGCGAGACGGTCAAGATGTCGTATGGCCAGTACCGCGCCGTGCTGGCGGGAAACCGCAATCAGGCCGACCGGCGCCTCGCGTTTCTCGCGCACTACGGCACCTACGCCGCCAATATCAACACGTACGCGTCGCTCTATCACAGCGTGTGTCAGCGCAACTGGTTCCAGGCGCGCGCCCGCGGCTACGCCAGCAGCCTGGATGCCGCACTGCACGGTAATGCCATTCCCGCTGCCGTCGTGGAGAACCTCATCGCCGCCGCGCGCGCGGGTGTGGAACCCCTGCGCCGGTATCACCGGCTGCGTCGCGAACGTCTGAAGCTCGAGCGTTATTACCCCTACGATTTTTCGATCCCTGTCGTGGAGTGGGATCACCGCTACGACTACTCCACCGTGGCTGCGCCCATCGTGGAAGCCGTGGCGCCGCTGGGCGCCGACTACCAGGCGCGCATGCGCCGCGGGTTTTTGGAGCGATGGATTGACGTCTTTGAAAACGACGGCAAACGCAGCGGCGCCTACTCGGCGAGCGTCTACGGCAAACACCCGTACATGCTGATGAACTGGAACGAGACGCTGGACGACGTGTTTACGATGGCGCACGAGATGGGCCATTCGATGCACACCATGCTTTCGCACGAAACCCAGCCGTTTGTATATTCCGACTACACCATCTTCGTGGCCGAGGTGGCGTCCACACTGAACGAAGCGTTGCTTCTCGACTACCTGCTGGAGCGCACCAGCGGCGACAACGAACGGTCGGTGCTGCTCCAGCACGCCATCGACAACATCACGAGCACGTTCTACACCCAGGTGATGTTTGCGGACTTCGAGCTACAGGTCCATCGACGGGTGGAGCGCGACGAGCCCGTCACGGCCGACGTCCTGAACACCTTGTACAAGGAGTTGTGCGAGACCTATTACGACGACGCCGTGAGCCTTGAGGAACTGACCCCCATCACCTGGGCCCGGATTCCCCACTTCTTCAACTCGCCATTTTACGTCTACCAGTACGCTACCTGTTTCGCCTCGGCGGCGAAGTTGTCCAAAACGCTGATGGCCAGCGACCCGGGTGACCGGGAGGCTGCCCGGACGAGCTACATCGAATTGCTCTCTTCTGGGGGCAATGACCATCCCATGAAGCAACTCGCCAGGGCCGGAATTGACCTCTCGCAGCCGGACACCGTGGCAGCTGTGGTGGAGCAACTCGACCGGATGGTGACCCAGCTCGAAGGAATCTGATTCGGTCCACTCACTTGGATCGAGGGATTCAGGCACCCGGATTTCGGGGTCTCGTCGCCTTTCGCATATCCCCCCGAGTACCTACCGTAACTGATTGAATCGAAACGGACGGAGCGTCTGAACGGGAGCGAACGAGTAAGCGGCCCAGGTACGGCACGGCCTTTCCTTCTACGGAAGGCGTGGGCATCCTCGACAAACTCAAGCCGCAACCCCGTTGGAAACACGCCAACCCCGCCATCAGGCTCGAGGCGCTTTGCGAACTGGCGGACCCTGTCGAGTTGGCGACCATGGCGGAGGGAGACCTGGACGCGAAAGTCCGTCGGGCAGCCATTGAACTGGTGACGGACCCAGTAGTTCTTGGGCGTGTGACCGCAACGGACGAGGACCCGGCCCTCAAGGATGCTGCTGCGGATCGCCTCCTTCGGCTCGCGACCGACCCGGCCGACCTTGCCCTTGCAGTGGTCGCAGCCCACCTGCTGGCCGACAACAAGCACCTGTCGGCAGTGGCCAAGGGCGCGGCGGCCGACGCCGTTCGCGAAGTTGCCCTGAGCCGGCTGTCCGACGAACGGGCGCTCGGTGGGGTGGCTCGCCAGGCTAAGTTTGAAAGCACGGCTCTTGCGGCCTGTGTGCGCCTGACCTCCGCCGACGAGTTGCTCGACACCACGCTCAACAGTGCCCACAAGGATGTGGCGCTGGCGGCGTTTGATCGGCTGGCCGCGACGGCTTCTACACCGCTGGCTGAAGACGCGGCCCTGCTCAAGACGATTGAATCCCGGTCACAGCAGAAGGCGGTGGCTCGCCGCGCCAAGTCGATGCTGCAGGCGATCGAGGATGCCGAAACCGCGCTCCGCGCGGCCGAAGAAGAGCTGCGACACCAGGAGGCGCTGATCTGCGACACCGTCGAGAGTCTCAACGATATTTCAGATCCCGACCGCACTGAGGCCGACCTGGCGCGCATCAGCGCTGCGTGGCAGGCCCTGTCGGGGCCCGACGCCGCTGCGGCGCGGCGATTTGCGTCTGGTGAAGAAGCGGCTCGTGCGCGGATTGCGCAGAAGCGCGCTGAGATTGAAGCCGCTGTTGAGAAGGCGCGCCGCCGCGGGGAAGCGCTCGCCAGCCGCGAAGCGCTCTGCCAGCGTGTGGAAACGATCGAAGGCGACGACATCATCGAACAGCTCGTCCCAATCGAAGAAGAGTGGACGCAGCTCACGCCGCTCGTGGGCAATGGCCCAGAGGCGGATCAGCTAGCCTCGCGATTTGCGCAGGCCGTCGGCGCCTGCTGCAAGCGGCACGTCCTTGGCGCCGCCCTGCAAGACACTCGTGCCTCGCTCGAAACGCTCGTTGTCGAGGCTGAAGCCCTGCCCGCTCAGGAAGATGAGGCAGCTGCCGGCCGTTGGCAGGCCTTGTCGCGTGACGCTCGCGCGATGGTGGCCACCCTTGCTGACGCTTCGCGCCCTGCCACTGACCTGGCGGCTCGCCTGGCCGTCGTCTCACGCGCGTTCGAAGCGCGTGAGAC
>SYFT01000066.1 GCA_005799825.1 Acidobacteriota bacterium
GCGCAGGTAGAAGAACACCGCGACGACGCTCGACAGCACGCCGATGATGGCCAGGCCGTAGTAGCCGGAGCCAATCGCGGCGCTGAAGACATACCACTTGGCGATGAAGCCGGCGGTCGGCGGGAAGCCACCGAGCGACAGGCATCACCAGCGGCGCTTCAGGATTCACGCGAGCGCCGTCTGGTGCACACCATGTTAGACCTCAACCTCAATGAGAGAAATCCGGTCGCGGGCGTCACCGCCTGTCTTGACGTTCCAACGCGTCAACGCGGCGCTTGAGTGTGTCATGCCACGGACTACTCGGCGCCTGCTTGAGCAAGTCGCGCAGGGCGCGAATGTGCCCATCCCGAAGCGCGTCTGATCCGGTTACCCTGACGTCGGGTATGACGCCGGGACCTTACCAGTTTCGGCCGGTTACAGCAGTACGAACTTGACCATTTGGCACAGTGACCACAAGAGGGACACTCACAGGGCACGCGCATCCCGGATTTGCCGCACCAGCGGTCCCCTCGCCGACGACTCCGGCTCGACGCCGCTCCTGCAGGATGAACCCGAAGCCCTCGCCCGCAGAGAACGTGCGTTCGGAGGTCAGCACATAGACGGGGCAGGTTTCGTTGCGCTCGGGCAATCCTGGTGATTCAGTCGCATACCGACGGCCAGCATTGCCTGACCGAGGAACGGTCTCGAACAGCGGCAGGTCCGCCGCATCGAACAAGTAGCTCGCCAGGAGAGCGGCGGTGTCCGGGCGCGCTACTGCCTCCTCGGCGGCAGAGAAGCCATGCTGCGCCCCGGCTACGAGCAGCAGCTCGGACGGGCGCCAACCTCGTCGCGCACAACAGCAGGCTCTGTTCTGTTGGCACGCGTTTACCCCGGTCGCCGTGCACGAGCAGCGTGGCCGCGTCGATGTCACCCGCGCGCAGACGCGGAGACCGTGGCGCGACACCGCCGGGCTCGCAAATGGCCGACACGTAGTTGGGAATGCGGGGATTGGTGGTGGTGACCTTCCACCGGGCCACGTCGGTGACCGGATAGTACGCGACGACGACGCGTACGCGGGCGTCGCGGGCGTCGCGGGCACCGGCGACTAGCGCCACTTGGCCCCGTGGGAGAACCCCACGAGTCCGATGCGATCCGCCAGAACGCCCGGCTGGGACCGCAGCCAGTTGACGACGGCGACCACATCGTCCGGCTGTCGGAGGCCGCAGTCGTCCGCTCCGCCGCTCGGTGGCCAGCCGCGCATAGCCAAAGCGAGGGCGACGTACCCGTCCTCCGAGTAGCGGCGCGCGACCCCTTCGACAGCGGTCGCGCCGTTGGTTCCGCTCGACAAGTTGCCGTGAAGCACCACGATCGCCGGTCTGGCTACCGACGTCTCTGGCCGGAACAGCACGCCACCCAACACCACCCCCTCACCGAGAACCGCGACCTCATGACCTCCGGGCGTGGCGGGCAGCTGCGACGCGCTCGGCGCCGATGGCGGCCGAAACAACCCTCAGCCGGCGACCATTGTCACGAGAACGGAGCCAGAGCCCGAAGAAGAGTTGGCGAAGGCGCAGCTCGCCACCGTGATGGACATCGATCAGCCCAAGGTCTCAGCCTTGCTGCACCCTATGGCTTCTGCGCCATGCCTCTTCCCGATGGCGTCAGGCAAACGTGCCTGGGCGCATTCTGCCAGTCGACCCCGGCCGACGCTCGCTCGGCGGTGGGGTCCGCCAGGGCGTAGTTCGGATCGAGGGCTCGTTCGGTGGTGACGGAAACGTGGTGACCATGGGTCACACTCCATCGCACCACGCCGGTGAAGTCCTTCGGGAGGACGATCACGCAGGCCGACCGGTGCGGTCCCTTCTGGAAGGTCAGCGGTTGTTGGCGGTTGGCGGGCGCCGGTGTGAAATAGTTCTTCTCGCCAGCCGGAATGACCACATCGGTATCATTCAAGTTGATGTAGCCGAACGACACGAGCATCGTGCCATCGCTGTGCCGCATGAACCCCTCGTACTGCACGTAGACCGGCTGGACGGTCTGCGCTGACAGCACACGTCCGCCCAGGCAGACAGCCAGCCCGATGGCGACGCACAGACACGTGCCGACTCGGAGCAGGAGCGCTCGCCGCCCGCGCTCCACGACTCGCCATGGCGCGCCTGACCGCACTCTCATCGGCGGTCCGGGGACTTCGGCGTGAGCGGCGACGTCTCGTAGTAGTCGATATGGGCGATCGCCATCTCATCCACGGAACGTTCGCCCCAGGTGACGACGGCGGTCGGGTCAGGATTAACCTTATTGGCCGCCGAGTTATCGTGGTACGAGGTCACGCGCAAGACCGTCCCCGCCGGCAACGTGGGCGGATTTTTGTAGACGTAGTTCACCTGCCAATTCTGTGTGAACCGGTCGATATCGCTCAGAGCCTGAATCTGACCTGAGGGCAGTATGGCGTCGAGCGTCATGCGTTTTCCGCGATAGTGCATGTGGGGCTGGTAATCCACCAGCACCACCTCGCGCTCAAGCTTGAACGTGAAGATACTCTGGTAGTCCGCGACGCCTGGAGGAATCACGAGTGTTCTGACTCCGCTCGAGATTGCTTTCGCCACGAGCAGATTCTTCGGCACGTAGCCCTTCGGATAGAACCGGAACCCGACCCTGGTGCGCTCGACCAGGTTCTTGCCGTTGGCGTGCAGATGAAACTGGAATCGGATGCTGGACCCCTTGCGCAACAACCGCGAAGTGCCGTCCGCGAAGGTGTCGGGAGACCCTCCTTTGGCGAGGTTCGCCAGCTTTGAGCAGCCTGCCCCACCCGCACATCTCTGGTCGTCGCTCGCCTCACTGGGTGCGGCGCCGTCGCCACCGACAGTGAATATTACCAGGTGATGCACGACGGGATCATTCTCCGGGAGGATCTCGATCGAACGGAGATAGCGATCCTCCGTCAGTCCGGTCACCACCTCGACCTCGGGAAAAGCATCGCCGGCGATAGCGGCCACTTGCACTGGCGGAGACGTGAGCACCAGGTCCGGTTCGCCGAGTTGCCACCCGCTCGAGGGCCATGCCATCGGTGCCGGTGCGTCATCAGGGTTCCCTCGCGGCGCGCCGTTGTCGACCCACTTCGTGATGGTCGCGATCTGCGTATCCGTCAGAGACGGGTCATCCGCGTACTCACCAACCGACTTGCTACTGAACCACGGCGGCATCTCGCGCGCCATGATCTTCTGCTTGATGGCGCGCCCCCATGGCCGGGCCTCTTCATACGTCACCAAAGACATCGGCGCGGATGTCCCGCTGCGATGACAGCCTTGGCATGACACCTGGAAAATCGGGAGGACATCGCGGGTGAAGGTCGGTTCCGTGGGTCCGGCGGGAGTCGCCGTTCGCCCCTGCGCGACCGCGCTCGGGGGGCCGGTGAATAGCAGCAGGGCCAGCGCGCCGAGGAAGTGCCGAGATCGTGCGTTCATTTGATTTCACCAGTCATTTGATTTCACCGTTTATTTCGAACACGTCCGGTTCGCCAGGGCCAGCCCGTGACCACCGGCGCCATCCTTGGAGCTGAGGTCGACACCGACTCGGAAAGCAGTCGGCTCAAACGGCACCAAGTATCAAGTGGAGCGCGATAGTATCATTGGGTCGCCAATAGTCTGCGCAGGGATTCCTAGAACCTGTACTGGACACTCAATTCGGCGATCCGCGGCGGTAAGAAGGCCGTCGGAAGCAAATAATTTGGGCCCGACCGAACCGTCAGCGCGGTGACGCTGTTCGAATTCAGCGCATTGTAGACGTTCAACCACAGGCTGATCCGGTGCGTGCCCTGGACCCTGAAGTTCTTCTCGAGTCGGACATCGACCAGATTAATGTTCGGCAGGCGGAGCGTCCCAATTGGCTCAACGTTCACGACCAAGGTGGGAATCTGCCTGCCGCCCCTGAAGAGGACGTTACGCGCCTGCGGTGCCCCGCTGCGATGCTCATAACGCATTGACGCGGTCAGTCCCAGCGGGAAGGCGTAGCTGGCCGAGGACTTGCCGACCCATTCCCACGTCTCGTTCGAGGTGTTGATCTCCGCGTTGGGATTGAGGGCGGCCTCCTCGGCAAACGGTGCATTGCTCTTGGTCGCCGAATAGGCGGCCATGAACAGCCAGCGATTAGACAATCGTTTCTCGACTGAGACCTCGATCGTGTCGAAGGTCTGCTGCTGGCCCAAAGGGGTGACGGACATGAACCGCTCAAAACCCTGGCCCGCGAGCGCCGCAGGATAGTCGTAGTAGGTGAACGTCCTGCCCGGATCGTCCGCGGTCCCGACCCTGCCGTCTGGACCAGGGTCGGGATTCGTAATGGGTATGTTGAAGGCGCCGTACGGCCGGTCGACGTCCGCCACACGCCGCAGGTTGAAGTTGCGCACGTGCATTCCGGTCACGCGAACCGCGAAGTTCGCCATCAGCTCGTGCTCGAGCGAGACCGAGAACTGATCGAGCTTCGTTTGCTTTTCATCCGGGTTGACAACGCCGTTGGGGAATGCCCCCGCGTTGAACGTCAGCCTCCTCGAGACGAAGTCTGGGCTGTTTGGGCTCAGGTCCACTTCACCGGGCTGATACAAGCGGTCTTGGTTGAGATCGCGCCACCTCCACGTGGTGAGGCTCGGCGTCAACGTATTGAAGGGCGAGACCTCTTCGATCTCGCGTGGGTGGTCGAATCGGCCCCAGCCACCCTTGACGACCGTCTTGCCTCCGCCAGTGACGTCCCATGACGCATACAGCCGGGGGGCAACCGAGATCCAGGGCGCCAGATCGACGCGACTTTGGCAGGTCGCTGGACCAAACTCTGGCGGATCGGAATCGGGACGACACTGCTCGGGCACGAAGCCGCGATCGTGCACGAAGCGTGCGCCGAGGTTGAAGGTCAAGCGACGACTGATCGTCCAGTTGTCACGCGCATACACGGCCAGGTAGTTCGATGCGTTCTTCGGAGCGGTCGGATGGTTCTGCGTGCGGATCTGAAACGGCGCACCATTATTGAAGAGGAGAACGTAGTTGCCGTGGTCGCCGCGGGACGCCGCCGGGCGACGGATGTAATTCCCGTTGTAGTCGAAGCCCACCTTCAGCTCGTGGTTCCCGCGATAGAGTTCCGGACGGTACCACGTCAGGGTTCCGGTGGCCTGATGGCGCCGTTCGTGCGCATTGGTCCCGCCAAGCTGGCTGGCTCCCGTGCGGAACAACGTCGCGATGTCTTCCGTTGCGACACGGCCCGGCGGCGCCTTCGCGGTGTAATCAGCCCGAAAGTCCCAGAATCCGACCTGCAGCGACGTCACCAGGGAACTGGTCGGTGTGCCCTGCCAACGCACGCCGGCCACGGTGACGTTCGTGTCGAGATCGTGGCGTGACTCCCAAGGGATGAATGCGTTCGGTCCTTGGTCTAAGTTCTGCTTAAATTGCCACTGGTGAAACCCCTCGACCTGGTTCTTGGCGTTTAGGCGGAAAGTGACCTTCTCGGTGTGCCAGCCTTGGCTGTTCGGCTGGTCGCCCTGCGAGCCATCATCCTTGACGACGCTGGTGACGGTTTCGTTGCTTAGACGCCAACGCGTCGACAGATAAGTCCACAGGCGATCCTCGACGAGTTTGCCGCCGACTTCCGCGCTGCGGTCCCACCGCGTCAATAATTTCCCACCAGGTTGCGTGACGCCCCGCGCCGCCAGCTTGTCGTCGAAGTTCTGGCTCTGGAAATCCGCATTGGTCTGGGCCAGGAAGGCGCCCATGCGTAGCTTGTTGCTGCCGCTCTTGATCACCGTCGTGATGTTCACGCCGCGAAGCGCCACGTCCACCTCGTTGGCCACGGGCTGGACACGCGTCTCTTCGAAGACCGAATAGTCGTAGAAATTGCCGGACTGTGTGCCCTTGGACGAACTCGTGAGGATGCCATCCATGGTCATCTGCGACTCGGAAGTCATCCCATAGGCGCGGATGGTGGGGAAGTCGCCGGCCGTATTCCCGCCGACATCCAGATTGCCAACCACACCTGGCGCCTGGGCCAGCACCGAGATGACACCGTTTCGCCCCGTGGGAATCAGCTCGATGGTTTCGCGCGTCATCCGGGTGCTCGACCCGGTCGACGTCACGTCGACCACAGGGGAGCCGCCGGACACCGTGACCGTTTCCTCGAGCGATCCGAGTTTGAGCGCGACATCGACTTTCGCCACGAAGCCGACGGTCAGTCGCAACCCGGGGCGCCTGATTCCTTGGAAGCCGGAGAGGCTGTAGGTCACCTCGTAGGTGCCAATCGGCAAAGGCGACACCCGATACTCGCCCTGCGGACCGGTCACCACCGTGACTGCCTGAAGTTGCAGGGACGGACTGCTGGCAGTGACGGTCACTCCTGGCAGGACCGCCCCGCTCTCGTCGGTCACCTGACCGATGATCGCGGCCTCCTGTTGCCCGGCGGCAGCCGACGCACTGGCAACGACCATCGTCAGCGCGCACGCGACGGCGCGCCACCGGTTCCATCCACCCCATAACTGTCTAACGGGCTTCCTCTCCGGCTTCATGAGATCGCTACGACCCTTCTACAGCAGGTTTCGAGAACATTTATTTTGTATCACACTGGAACGCTGACGGACAAGCGTCCCCCTTTGTTCTTCGCTTCCTGACAGAGAGCGATTGAGTCTGTGGGCGCGTTCTCCCGCACCACCACCGGGCTCTTCTCGGGCGCGGGATGACTCTGCCGCGTCACGTGCAAGTACCGCGTGAAGAAATCGTGGCCGCAAGTCATTCTGCCGAGTTGAGGCCGCTAATATGGTCGAAGTATGGTCTATCGTCCCCGCGTGCATTAATGATGTCGGGGTGGATGATTAAAAGATTGATGGACGTATCGATGATGTGAGATTTGGGGATTTGGGATCCTGTCTGGGGTTTGGGATGTGAGATCTCTCTGGCGGGTCGCGTCGTAGTAGGATGCGCGGGATGAAGATCTCACGAGTGAACCACTGGCGAATGTGGTGGGGGCTGGCGTGTCTCGGTGGCCTCTGTGTGGTGCTGATGGCCGGTGTGCCGGCGCTGCTGCGTGCGCAGGGCCTGGCGAGCGCGCGGGCGGACGCACGGCCGTCGGAGGTCGTCGTACCCGGGGAACTCGTCGTCGAGCCGCCGACGCTGATCAATCTGGGCTTCGAGTGGTTCATCCAGGGCGACACGAACCGCAACGCGTCAGTGGACGTCGCGTCTCGCCGCCAGGGCACGGCCGGCTGGTCGCCCGCCCTGCCGCTGATGCGGATCGGCGGCGAGCGGATCTACGCCGAGTCACGCGTGCACGTCGAATTGCCCGCGATGTTCGCCGGCAGCGTGCTCGATCTCGAGCCCGATACGCCGTACGACATCCGCATGCGAATGACGGACCCGGACGGCGTCCACGGTCAGGCGGAACGCGTCGTCACCGTCCGCACGCGCGCCGAGCCGCAGCCGGCGGCCGGCGGCCGGGTCTTCCATGTCTACCCGCACGGACACACCGGGCCGAAGCAGGAGCCGGCGTTCGAAGGGCTGATGTGCGCGTATAACTTCTGGTGCGCCGGCACCGACTGGGCGACGTCGGGACGCCCGCGCGTGCGGCCGGGCGACACGGTCCTCGTGCACGCCGGCGTCTACAAGTACGACCGCTACGAATACACGAACAACCCACAGGTGAACCGGACCGTGCCGCTCGAGGGGACCTACTACCTGACGGCCAGCGGCACGCCCGAGCGGCCGATCGCGATCACGGCGGCCGGCGACGGCGAGGTCGTCTTCGACGGAAACGGCAACTTCGCGCTGTTCGACGTCCGTGGGGCCGACCACACGTACTTCGAGGGGATCACGTTCCGCAACAGCCAGATCGCGATCCTCGCCGGCACGCAGTTCCTGATGGGGGCCAAGGGGCTCACGGTGAAGCGCAGCCGCTTCGAGGACGTCGGCGCGGGCGTCTTCACAAACTACGCTGGATCGAGCGGATTCTACATCGCCGACAACACGTTCATCGGCCGCAACGACCCGGATCACCTGATCGGCTGGGCCGACGCGATCTGGGAGCCGTTCCACGGCGTGAACGGGCAGGTCTTCCCGCCGCGGATGGCGTCGTACGTCGCCGTGAAGCTGTACGGCCCTGGGCACATCGTCGCCTACAACCACATCGCGCACTTCCACGACGGCATCAACATCGAGACGTACGGGAATCCGGACGGAACGATGCCGAGCGGGCCCGGCATCGGGGACGGCCCGCGCTATCCGACGCCCGAATACTGGGACCGGCGGCCGGTCGCGATCGACTTCTACAACAACTACATCACGAACTCGCACGACAATCCGATCGAGGCCGACGGCGGCATGCACAACATCCGCATCATGCGAAACCTGTTCCTGAACCACCCGTCGCACGCGTTCTGCAACCAGCCGGCTCTCGGCGGGCCGGTCTACTGGATCCGCAACATCGCGTACAACCTGCCGGCCGGTTCGACGCGGTTGACGGCCGGGTCGGCGGGGGTCGTCTTCTACAACAACACCGTGCTGTCGGAGACGACCGTCGCGGCCGGGTCGAACGTGCACTGGCGCAACAACCTGATGCTTGGGCAGCACGCCGCGCCGGCCATCTTCAGCGTCAGCACGTTCACGAACTACACCTCGTCCGACCACAACGGCTTCCGGCCGAATCCCGGAGCCGAGACATCCTTCGAATGGACGTCGCCGCCGGCGGGCGTGGCGGCCGACTTCGCCGGACCGGCCGGCGCGGCGACGCTCGAGACGCGCCGCTTCGCGACGCTCGAGGCGTACAGCCGCGCGACCGGGCAGGACCGCAACAGCGTGCTCATCGATTACGACGTGTTCGTCCGCGTGCCGCCGCTCGACGCGCGCGACCGGACGACGCTGCAGCGGCTGTATGGACCAGAGGACCTGGACGTGCGCCTGCGGCCAGCGTCGGCGGCCGTGGACCGCGGCGTCGTGCTGCCGACGGTGACCGATGGGTTCACGGGTCGGGCGCCGGATTTGGGGGCTGTGGAGTCCGGGAGGGAGCGGCCGCAATATGGGCCCAGAAGCCATCGATGATTCGGGATTGATGATTGGAGGATTGATTGCGTCGGTGATGATGTGGGATATGGGATTGATTTGTCATTGGGTGATGGGGATTGGTCGATTCGGTGATCGGGGCTGTGTCGTCGGCTGGGCGTGAGATTGCGGCTGCGGCGCTGTGACATGCGGTGGGATCGCCTCGTGAAAAAATTACGGCGTCTCGGGATTGCCGCTTTTCAGTTCGCGAATGCCGACGGTTTCCGCGGGCGACATCTCCGCATGTCGTCACAACAGCAACACGAGGTGGTCTTTTTGGCCGCGCCGACGCGGTGAGTCGGACCGTTGTCTGGCTCCAGCTGACTTGGCCCCATCGCAACGCAACCGGCTAGGTGGTCATTAGGCACAGCGACGGCGATCTCGTCAATGAGTTGGCTGGCCGCGAGCGCACCGCGGCTCAAGTCGAGAATGGGCCGGCCGCCGACCCCGAGACTGCCTGGGACGATCGGCGCCGATCCGAAGCCCCGACCGCCGGCGGCGATGATGGCGGCGACGTGCATGCGAAACGAAGATTGCACTCCGCTCGTTAGAACCTGATCGTGGCCGCGAGTCTCGCCAGCCCCGGATATTATTCCGGTCGGACGCCCGCCGGCACCCGTCTCGAGGAAGGGCGCGCTGACGGCGTTGCTCCCCAGGGCCTGGCGTTCCGTGAGCACGGCATTGTCGTTCAGCAGGTTGTACACCGTGAACTACGCCTGCACGCGATACGTGGGCTTGACGCCGTCGTCACCTGCGGTGTAGGTTCCCGACGACGGTGTTTCTCCGACAGTGACGGCTCTCTTGCGGATACCCCAGATGAGGAGCATGACGTATGAACAGGCTTGCGTGTTGGTCGATCGTTGTCATGCTCGTGGTTAATCCGTGGTGTGAGGTATCCCCGTCGGCTCAGGTTGCTACCGAGGTTGGCACGTGGACACTGGACGTCGCTCGGTCGACGTTCCCCGGAGGTAGTGGCCCCAAAAGCCGAACGCTCACGATCGAAAACTCCGGCCAGGGCGTGAAGGTGTCGAATCTGACCGTCGCCGCCGATGGAAGCATATCGAGCAGTTCGTATACCGAGATTTATGACGGCAGAGAGTACCCGTTGGCCGGCAGCGCGAACGCCATCACTACCTCTTCAAGGCGCATCGACACGAACACTGGGGAGCGCATCACCAAAACAGCCGGCAAGGTGACTCGCACGAGGCTGCGAATGCTATCGGCCGATGGCCAGACGCTCACCGTGACCGAACAAGGCACCAACGGAGAGGGCCAACCGTTTGGTCTCACGATGGTTTTCCAGCGGCAGTAGTCGACAACCGTCGATGCCCCAGACGATGCTGTAAGCTGTGGGTCACATGGCCGTGATGCGCCCATCTTCTCAGACGACCTTTTGGCGGTTGATCTCTCAGGCGCAAAGGCTGCCCTGCCGATCTGGACCCGACTTCATGATCGCTGCCGCGAGGAGCGTGGGGTGGTTGGCCGATGACGCGTCGAGCGCACGGCCCGGCTGCGCCGTGCTCCCCAGATGCTGAGAAGCGGCCTAGTCGCCGCAGGGTCTGAGAACGGGCCTTCCCGTTAACATCTGGATCGATCCGGCACTTTGACTGCTGAGCCAGAACCCGGCCATCCAGTGCGGCGAACGTGAGCGCGAGGGAAATGGCAAGACCAACGATGCGTCCGCGACGCAATAGAGATGCGAGTTTCATGGCCGAGAAGAGCTCATGACATTCCGTCATCGCCAAGAAAGAGATCCTATGGCCGTTGCGGTCTAACGTGCCGCTTCAGCCGCGGCGGATCATCATCGCGCCGGCCGCCGTCGGCTACAAGCCGGGGTTGGGCTGCTGGTTTACGCAGCACTCAAAGCACCCGGGACTATCCCGATCGGGCCGAACTTCAGCAGGACCGTCGAGACTCGCCCGCACTGCACGTGTCAAGCTGGCCGCTTCAACTCTTCAGTGTGAAAAGGCTCGAGGGTGTCGAGTGCCTCGGCGCTCTGGGTGTTCACGTCCCACTTGAAGAAGCGCAACACGATCGTCTCGGCCGTGAAGTCGGCGAGCGTGAAGCCGTGCTGTTCGATCGGCTTGACCTGTTCGTCCACGGTGAGACCGAGCGGCGGCATTGCGCCCACCTTGCGAATGCTTGACGGCCAGCCGCGGGGACCCGTGCCGACCGGACCCGTGAGAGCGGTCACTACCGGGTTGGCCGACAGATCAAGCGCGCCGCTACGCAGGATGCGCCCGATGCCGATCGCGTGCAGATCGCCGCTCATCGACAGCGGAATCCGCCCGCGCATACCCGACATCGCGGCGAGCAAGCGGTCGTGCTGCTTGAGCCAGCCCGCCTGCCAATAGGGTTTGGCCACCGCCATCGTGAGTCTGCCGTCGGCGCCAAGCACGTCTGGGTACCATTCGCCCCATTTGCCGGCCGACCAACCCGGCGGATTCGACGGCGCGTTCACGACGTGCGTGACGTCGGCAGCCCCCATCCGGCGAGCAAGCCAGCCCTCGACCTCGCGATCGAGAAGCACCGCGCTCGGTCCCGCCATCGTCATCGTCCGGCGCACCGTGTAGAGCAAGACTTCCGCCAGACGGCCATAGCGCAGCGTGCCGAAACTTTCTGAAACCGGCAGCGCGCGTCCGCCGGACGATGAGCCTGCCAGCCCACGCGGACGCGTCACATCGGGCAAGAACTCGGGGTAGTACAACGACTGCGTCGCCCGTGCCATCTCGGTCATGAAGCCGTCGGGCGGAAACGTGACGATCTCGTCGAAGGCGTCGTCGTTGTCGAAGTAGTCGTGGTCGTCCTGGATGAAGAACATCGGCGTCGACCGGAAATCGGTCCCGTACACCGACGCAATCTGTGGGCCCGCGACACGCTTGAGGATCGTTTCGTTCTCAGATCCCATCACGACGTCGGATCGATCGAACGAGCCGCCGCCGATCTCCTTGCCGCGCGGAGAGGCACCGCTTCTCTGAGCCGTCAACGGCGAGCGCAGATCCCAATACACATGGTCGCCGTTGGCGACAGCCGCGTCAGGCTGGAACGAGAGGGCGCGTCGCAGCAGGCGATTGCGCACGACGACTGGCAGGAATCCCAGCCCCTCGTGACCTCCGGCGCAGGTAAAGAACAGCACGCGCAACTTGTCGGGTCGCGCCTCCGGCGAAGGAAACGTGGACAGGTCCCACGGCTCACAGAGCGCCTGGCCAGTACTCGCATTCAGGTTGAGCGTGTAGCGCCGGTCCGGGGCGAGGCCCGTCGCATGGAAGGCCCACATCTCCCCCCGCGTGTCCGTCATGCGTCCGCGCACCGCGAGTGTACCGACGCGCAGAAGCGGCGGTTGCGAGAGCGGCGCACTGAACGAGGCCTTCAGCAACATCTGTGTATCGCTGACCGTTGGCAGCAGATGACGCACCGCGCCGTCGTTCCATGAACCGCCTGAGGACGGCCACGCGCTCGTCTGCGCATGGAGTTCCGGAGGCAGGGCAGCCAGAAACGAGCCGGCGGCGGCGGTACGCAAAAAGTCTCGACGTTTCATGGGGCTTATCCGCGACACCCTACACCTTCTTCACGAGAGCCGACATCAGGTGGGCACGGGGTTAACTTGATTGGAACCTTCGTCAGCCCAACTAATGATTAGTATTGGTAGACCGCTCTCGTGCCGTCGCAGCCTAATACAGGCCGACCGGAGTCATCTAGTCTTTTCTATCTCGCTGCGGCACCGACGGTTAACGCGGCAGTCGCCTCGCGCGTGTCCACCCGTATAACTGCGACGCCTCGGTTGCCTGGGAAGGTATTGCAGCCAACCACGAGCGGGGATTGGAGCTATTCGCGACACAAGTGATTAGAGCTCGGCGATCACCTCGTGCCCCGTCGCCTCGAGCGCCTGGGCCACCTACTCGCTTTCCGTCCCCGTCTCCAGCCGCACCCGCACGGCACCCTGCCCGGCGAACGCCGCCAACAGGCGCTCGCGGCTCGTCACGACCCGCTGATCCCGCTGCACGCGCCCCGCGTCGTCAATGATTCGCACTCGGCTATACCGTAGATGAAGATCGATGGCACCATAGACCATGGCTGGCGCTCCTTCTTGAGAGCCGTGTTTGCTCACGGCGTCATTCCTGTTTGTGGAGCCCAAGCTACCACGTGAGGTAGCAGCCAGCCGCTTCATCTCATCTCTGCGGCTAGAAAATTGTGCTGATCGAGGCTTGCGCGAAGTCGATCACGGCCGTCGGGAGCACGCCCAGGTA